>JAZRKZ010000052.1:0-2566 GCA_045646565.1 Lachnospiraceae bacterium | reverse complement strand
TTGTCTTCCTAAGACCGCTTGGCCTCCGACTTATCAGTTTTCACGGGACCGGATCGGGCGCGGTCGATGACTTCCTGAAAGAGTTCGACAACTGTCCGTCCGCCCCGACTAATATTGAATGCCGCTTCCTGCAGGATCCGGACGGAGTATCCGACCTGGAATACAATCTTGTGGAGAATCCACACAGACTGAATTCGGGGTATGCGATACGGAGGTTTATAAAATTTGCAAAAGAAACATCCTACGGATACCGAAAAATTTTCGGAAGCAAATGGATGAAATACTCCAAAGAATACGCCATGAGCCTCGTGACGGAGACCTATAAGGGCTACTGGCACGGCGACCTGCAGCTTCTTTCGGACGCGCAGAAGTTCATTTACTATTCACGGCGCGCGAAGGACAAGCTGATGCCGAAGCCGCTGAAGAAGCCTTTCCGGTATAATTACTTCCCTAACCAGGATTTTTATCACGTTCACATCACGAGGGAAGAGTTCCTTGAGAAGACGCAGGACTATGTTGAGAAGCTCTGCAAGCTGCTGAATCCGAAGGACATGCCGTTCATCGTGCTCGACCAGTTCGTCGCGACGAGCAACATCATGCGGTATATTCCCTACGCGAAAGATATCCGGGTCATCGTCGTGGACCGCGATCCGAGAGATCTCTTTGTGCAGCAGAGACTGTATGGGGATCATGTGCTGCCTGCGGAGGCGGAGCCATTTGCACGCGTGTTCCGCGACCACAGAGAAATGGTCGGCGAGATCCCGGCAGATGCGCCGGTCCTGCGGCTGCGCTTTGAGGACCTCATCTTCAACTACGATGAGGTGACGAAACAGATTGTGGAGTTCGTCGGCGAGGACTGGTCGCATCATGTCGCGCCGAAGAAGTATTTCAATCCGGCGGTGTCGGCGGCGAACACGCAGATGTGGAAGAGCCATCCGGAGTTCGCTGAAGAGTGCAGGATTATTGCAGAAATGCTGCCGGAGTTCCTGTATGATTTTGAAGGAAATGCAGAGGACTATGGTTATGCTGCTTCGGCGACAGGAGCGGACAGTGAGATAGCTGCTGGCGTTCGTGCGATGGACATCCCGGCGGTCGGTAGTCTTCCGGCGGCAGACGCGGAGATGGCTGATAGTGAAAGTGCGATGAACGCTGAGGCAGCCGGCAGTCTTCCGGCGGCAGACGCGGAGATGGCTGATGAACGTGCGATGGAAGACGCCAGAGAGTACGAGCTCCCTGGTTCCGTCTCCGGCGTCACGGACGAAAAGCTCGCGCAAGGAAATGCGGAGATCCAGAAGCTGCACGATGAGGCGATCCGGAAGCTGCAGGATAAGATGATCAGGAACCTGCACGACGAAACGGCGGTCGGCGATGTAAGAGAAACGCTTACGCCTTGGGTGTCGAAGCTGGTCATCATGAATATTTTCCGTCACTTCATCCGGTTCTGCTCCGAAAACAAGCTGAGATGGACAGTCGACTCGGGTACGCTCATCGGCGCGGTCCGGCACGCAGGCTTTATCCCATGGGACGACGATATCGACATCACGATGCCGAGGCCGGATTATGACCGGTTCATTGAGCTTGCTGCAAATAAAAAAATCGGCGAACACCTAAAGCTCATACACGACCGTAAGAGCGGGGCGACGAATACGTACGCTAAAATCATCGACGACCGGACATATGTTAAGTTCCCTCTCAGATATGAAAAGTACGGTTCAGCGCTCTGGATCGATGTGTTCCCGGTCGACGGCAGACCCGAGGATGAGAAAGAATTCGACAAAGCTCTTCGAAAACTTGATATTCTCGGAAAAGCCCGGGCCTATAGCTTTACAAGGTCAAAAGTAAAACACAATAACCCATTCAAGAAGATACTCAAAAAAATGTATGTTACTGTCGCGCGGCCATACATGTTTATTCCGGCAATTCGAAGAATTCCAAAACAGTTCCCGTACGAAGACTCGAAGTGGGGTATCAGTTTCTTAGGCCTGTATAAAAAAATGGACAAGTTCCATCCGTACTATTTCACCAACGTTGTGTGGAAAAACTTCGAGGACATCAAAGTACGCTGCACTGGGGATTTCGCGGAACGACTGACAAATCTTTACGGCGAAGATTTTATGACGCCGCCGCCCGAGTCTGCGCGCACAGCGCATGATATCACGGCCTATTGGAGATAGATGCCTACATGTATCACAGCCTGTTGGAGACAGATGCTTACATGATATCACAGCCTTTTGGAGATAAATTCTTGTATGACTACTGCAGCTGCGGCTAAGAAAAAAAATCCATCGATTGATGTACTAAGGGCAGGAGCGGCCGTCGCCATTGTTATGATGCATATGCTTTCGAAGAGCAATAATCAGTATGCGCTTGGCGGCATCCTGGCCGAAACCCTTATTCCCTGGTTCACACAGCTTGTTTTCCTCTTTATGATGATTTCCGCCTTCGGTATGTGCTGCGGCTATCATGAGCGCATGCTGAACGGAACGATCGACCTGACATCATTTTACGGGAACCGGGTCAGGCGGGTTCTTCCGTATTTCTCTTTCCTCGTTATTCTTGACGTCTT
>JAZRKZ010000051.1:0-2980 GCA_045646565.1 Lachnospiraceae bacterium | reverse complement strand
GGAAGAAAACCTTCGGCTTCGAAGAGAATTGGATAATCTTCGCCGGTTGTTATATGAAGCAAAGTAACCAGTTCGAGGACGGTGTACTCGAACTAAAAACACAGTGTTTCCGGGGCTTTCCGCCCCGGGTACACGAGTTATTACATGGAGGTGTTCTTGGTGAAACAGCTTCGTTTTCGCTATGTCCTCCGGGCAGCTTACAGTCAGCCGGTGCGGCACCACAGTTTTTCAGTAAAGTTCCTGCCGGGAGATACCGACCGGCAGAGTATCGACAGCCTGACCGTGCGCGTTATGGACGGTGACGCCTTCCTGACGGCGCAGGACAACTTCGGAAACCTGCGTATCTATGGCACCATCGAGCAGCCCCATGACAGCTTCGACGTGGAGATATGCGGCACAGCGCGCACCGGACTTGATATATTCGAGGAATATACAGACGATCTCTTTAAAGTCTCGCTTTTCCGGGCTCAGACTTCTCTGACGCTTCCCGGCGAAGGGATTCGGCAGTATCATAAGGAGATGGCGTTTCCGGATGACAGCGGGCCTTATGACAAGGCACTGGCAATCATGCAGAGGCTCTACGATACCTACCGTTACATTCCCGGACGAACCGGGGTCCACGAGCCGGCGGAGTCTGCATTTGCACTCGGCGCAGGCGTCTGTCAGGATTACGCGCACATCATGCTCTCGCTGCTGCGACTGGAAGGAATTCCCGCACGCTATATCGTAGGCATGCTGCCGGGAGAAGGCGCTTCCCACGCCTGGGTGGAGGCGCTGTGCAAGGGTTACTGGTACGGTTTCGATCCTGCAAATGGAAAACTGGTCGACGATTCATACATACGGGTCTCCTGTGGACGTGATTCCGCAGACTGCGCGGTGATTCGCGGCAGCTTCATCGGGCTGGCCGTGCAGGAACAGGAAGAATCCGTAACAGTTACCGAATTATAGGAAGAAGGAGGCCGCTTAGACCGGCATCCTTAAATACAGAAACAAAAAGCGGCTGAAAAGCCGCTTTTATAGAGGAGCGTGACATAATGATAAAAACTGTCGCAGCGGTGAGCCTCCCGGTTCACGAGAAGCTGCGCATCTGTAAAAACCGGTTGGTCCCGGATTCGGGGCTAAAGGGAGACGAACGCAGGATCAGTATTGTGACAGGAACTCACGGGGACGAGCTGGAGGGCCAGTACGTCTGTTATGAGCTGCAGCGGCGCATCCGGGAGAGAGCGGAGTTCCTTCAGGGCATCGTGGACGTCTATCCGGCGCTCAATCCGCTGGGTATCGATTCGATCACCCGAGGAATCCCTGCTTTCGATCTGGACATGAACCGCATCTTCCCGGGCTCTCAGGACGGCTCCATGCCGGAATATATTGCATCGAAAATCATTGAAGATCTGTCGGGCAGCGATGTGGTCATTGACATCCACGCCAGCAACATCTTTCTCAGAGAGATTCCGCAGGTGCGCATCAATACACTGTCGCGGGATCCGCTCGTGGACTATGCAAAGTGTCTGAATATCGACTATATCTGGATCCACGGAGCCGCCACCGTCCTCGAATCCACGCTGGCCTATTCCCTCAACAGTATCGGAACTCCGACACTGGTCGTCGAGATGGGCGTCGGCATGCGGATCACAAAAGACTTCGGAGACCAGTTGGCGGAAGGTATCTTTGTTCTGATGAAGAAGCTTGGTATATGGAACGGGCCGGTCATCGAACCCAAAAAGCCTATCATTTCCGAGGATGGCAAGGTATTTTTCATCAACGCCGGACGCTCCGGCGTATTTCTGCCCGCGGTGGACCATTGGATGAATGTGAACAAGGGCGACCGAATCGGCGACATCATCAACCCACTCACCGGCGAGCTCTGCGAGCGTATCACCGCTGAGACAGACGGCGTTGTTTTCACGCTGCGCGAATATCCGATTGTCTCCCAAGGCTCATTGATCGCACGTATACTGGCGTAGGGAGGAAAGCGACTTGCAGAAAAAAGTGATATTTAAACTGGAATCCGTGTACCGCGACCCCATGCGGGTGATCGGCTATACGTTCGGAGACGGAGAAAAGTCGGCGTGCATCGTCGGAGCGACACGCGGCAACGAGATCCAGCAGATGTACATATGCTCCCAATTAGTCCGGATCTTCTCCCAGCTGGAAAAAATGGGCAAGATCAAGGAAGACCGCTCCATACTGGTCATTCCCACGATCAACAACTATTCCATGAACATCGGAAAGCGTTTCTGGCCGGTCGACAATACGGACATCAACCGCATGTTTCCGGGCTACAACCTGGGCGAGACGACACAGCGTATCGCCGCCGGCGTGTTCGAGACTGTCAAAGATTATACATATGGTATCCAGCTTGCCAGCTTCTACATGCAGGGCAGCTTTATTCCTCATGTGCGAATGATGAAGACCGGCTATGAGGATGTGGAACTGGCCAAGCGTTTCGGTCTGCCCTACGTCTATCGGCGCGAGCCGAAGCCCTATGACACGACTACCCTGAACTACAACTGGCAGGTGTGGGATACGAAGGCATTTTCCGTCTACACCAACGCCACGGACAGCATTGACGCTCAAAGCACGAGGGAGGCCATCGACGCGATCCTCACCTTCCTGACCCGCTGCGGCATCGTGCAGTACAATTGTCACGAGGGTTATGTCTCCAGGCTCATCGAAGGAAAAATGCTCATCAGCGTTAAATCCAACACCGCGGGAATTTTTGTCCGTCACGCGGATGTCAATTCCCATGTTCGCAAGGGCGATCTGCTGGCAGAAATCATGGATCCCTATTCGGGCGAACTTGTGGATCAGGTGAACTCTCCCACTAACGGCATCGTGTTCTTTTACGCGGGCCAGCCGATCATCTACGCGCAGACGCCGCTCTTTAGGATCATTCCGACGGATGACCTGATCTGACGGCGCGGCGTACTATGGTTCGATAATACAGGTGGCTTCATTCCCGATACAAAAACTTCCCACT
>JAZRKZ010000050.1:0-8653 GCA_045646565.1 Lachnospiraceae bacterium | reverse complement strand
ACATTTTCCGCTGTCGCTCTTACAGCTTCCGGCACTGCCTGCCGCACAACGCTCTGCGCGACAGAATCCGCCGTCTTTGTGACCGCCTGTCTCGTGACATTTTCTGCTGTCTGACGAACGGCATCCGGAAGGATCTGTCCGGCGACACTTTCCGCTGTCTGCCGGGCGACCGCCGGAGCCACCTGCTTATAAACGGACTCCGCTGTCTGATCGGCAATCTCACCTGCAGCGCTTAAAACAGTTTCCTCCGCCGCGTTGGCTGCTACTTCCGGAGCGACAGACCGCACGGTGCTTGCTGCAACTTCTCTGGCCACATTTTCCGCAAGAGCTTCTGCTGTGCTCTGGGCCGCCGATCTGGCAGCTTCCGGCACCGCAGACCGGACAGCCTGCGATGCTGCTTCCGACGCAGCCGCCGATGCGGCGTTTCGAATCGTTCCTTCCACTGCACCGGTCTGGCTGATTGCGGAGGCAATCGTATCTTCCGAGATTGATGCGCGGATTACGTCCGCCGCCTGCTCCGCACCGCTTCTCGCCGCTTCCTGCATCTTTTCACTGACAAGTCCTGACAGCTGAGCGTTGGCCGAATCCACTGCGGAGCTCGTGTAGTCTCCGACAAGGCCGGCCGCCATGCTCTGGGCTTCCTCCTCACTGCAGCCCTCGGCAATATAACCGGCGTACAGGGCGGAATATATAGCATCCATTCCCGGCAGCTCTATGCTGACACTCACATCTGATGCTTCGGCGCCTACTTCCGGTACCGTGATCTGACTTCTCACAGCCTCCGCCGCGGCAGCAGCCAGTCCGTTTGTCAGTTCACTCGCGGCACCTGAAAAATCTGCCGCAGCGGCTGCCGATGCGGCACTCTGACCGATTGCGTCAGCAGAATTTTCAATGTCTTCCGATGCCTTCTGAGCAGCTTCTTCACCTGCCATTGCAGCGTTCTCTGCCATGCTCTGTCTTGCTGCCGATGCAGCCTGCTCTCCGACAGACTGAGCAAGTGTATCCGCAGAAGCTTCCGCATCAGCTCTGGCTTTTTGACCGGCCTGCGACGCCATTGCCTGAAGCTGGCTCCGCACAAGATCGGCCGATGCCTGACCGATGCCGGCAGCTCTCTCTTCCAGTGTCTCATTTACAAAAGCTTCGGCGTTTTCTCCGGCTGTTTTCACTGCCTCATCAACATGGGCAGCTTCCAGAGCGGCGTCACCCGCAGCCTTCGCAGTCTCATCCAAAGTCTCCTGTGCGGCCTGCCGAGCGGCCTTGCCGGCATTTTCCGCCTGCATATCCAGCGTTTCATTAAGGGCAGCCACTGCCGCCTCTCCTGCGCCTTCAGCCTGCGCATTCAGATTCTCCGAAGCTGCCCCGAGAGCCTTAGAGACGATACCTGATACCTGCCCGTCGAGACCTTCCATTGCAGCTTCCTGCGCCGCCTCGCCGGCAGCTTTTACCTGAGCGGGAAGCTGCTCTTTAGCCTGCGCTTCCGCCGCGTCTCCGGCCTGCTTTGCAGCAGCGTCACTTATATAAAGGAGTTTTGCGGAGTCGTCAGGGAAGTTTTTCACTGTCTCGTTCAGTTCCTTCGTTCCGGCAGCCAGAGCTTTCATGCCCTCGTTGATTTGATCCGCGCCGTCAGTATAGGAGCGGATGCCGGACAGCAGCGTTCCCGCTCCGTCCCCGGCGCTTTGCGCACCTTCAAGAAGTTCCCCTGCTCCGTCATTGACGGCAGATACGCCGTCCGTATACGTCTTTATTCCGGATGCCAGCTGAGCCGCTCCGCTTTTGGCGCTGCCCGCGCCGTCACTCAGCTGCCTGGCACCGTTGTTCACCTGGGAAGCACCATCCGTATATTCGCGGATACCGTCGAGCAGCTGCTTCGTACCGCTCGTCAGAGCCGGCATATTTTCATTTGCCGTCCCGATGCCGTCCGAAAGTTCCGATGCACCGTCCGCGACCTTGTCGCCGGTCTTTGTGATATCGCTGACAGTCTCGTCCATGCCGGCGAGCAGAGCTGCGTGATCCTTTTCCAACTGTCCGTCATCCTCGCTGCCCGGGAAATTCGAAAAGACCATGGTCATGCACATACCGACTTTGAAACTGCTCGCATCCATGTTGATTTCGACTGTCGACGGGATATCGATGTCATCGATCCTGTCTTCAATCTCATCCGCCTTATCGTCCTCGGTGCCGCTATCGTCTCCGAGCTCGCTCTTTAATTCCTTTATGTCTGCGCCAAGGGCCTTCACCCGTTCTTTGGAGTCTTCCTTTACGCCCCGAAGACTCTCCATGAGTCCCGGGAAGCCCATTCCGAGAACAACGGTATTCCTGCCTTCAGAGATGACCGTCCCGTTGTCGACGGTGACGTTCTTTACGTCATCATTTGCAAATGTCATTCCGGTCACCGCCGTGAACGGCACATAGACGTCATTATATTTTTCATGATTTTCATACTTGATGCGGATCGTCACTTTACCGGATTTTCCGGCAATTTCTTCCGGAGAAATTTCCTGCCCGTTCAGATAGTAGGTAATGCCGGCACTGACAGGAGGCTGCTTTGTGGTCTCGCCCTGATAGTAAACATCCTCACCGCCTGTGGTCCAGGTATACTCCTCCCCGCTTGCGCTGTAGACGGCGTCACCTGAGGTATTGCTGATATTAGTCAGGGAAGTCGAATCATTGACTGCCTCATTTCCGTCGGTATTTCGCAGCCAGTTGCTGACTTTGACATTCTCCGTGTTGCCGCTCGCGTCTGTGAACACGTAGACTGTCTCCTCCTTATCGACGCCCTCGACTGATCCGGTGCCGACCGCGGCTGCGATTGTATTGGCAAGGAGTTTCTCCTCCTCGGATTTCTCCTCCTCGGATTCCGTCTCTGTCTCCGCCACCGTCTCTGTTTCTACTGTAGTCTTTGTTGTGCCGCAGCCCGCTGTGCTCATTACCATTACTAAGACCAGCGTACCTGCGAGAAGTCTTTTAACAATTTTATTTTTCATAACTTTTCTCCATATGTGTGACCCGCTGCCCATGCAGCCGTTTCAAGTCTCACCCTTGCGGCTGTGGATCAGCTGTATGCTTACTTCCATTATGCTTTTTTTGCGATTCCGGCAAAAAGCCGATGCTCGTCCTTACAATGACCGGATCCATGAACAAAAGAACAGATGGCAATACAATGAGGACCGTAGCCATAGAAATCATTGCGCCGCGCGCCATAAGCAGGCAGAGCGACGAGATCATGCTGATATTGGAATACAGACCGACGCCGAACGTCGCCGCGAAGAACGAGAACGCGGAGACGATGATACTGGTGAACGACGTCTTATGGGCGATCATGACCGCCTCCCCCTTCGTTTTTCCGGCTGCCCGCTCTGTCTGGTAACGGCTCGTCATCAGGATCGCGTAGTCGACTGTGGATCCAAGCTGGATCGTACCGATGACGACCGAGGCGACAAACGGAAGCTTTGTCCCTGTGAAGCCCGGAATGCCCATGTTGATAAAGATTGCGAACTCGATAACCAGGACCAGGAGCACCGGCAGACTGAGCGATTTGAAAACGAAGAAAATGATAATGAAGATCAACCCGATCGACGCCCAGTTGACGACCCGGAAATCGTGGTCTGTGATCCGGATGAGATCCAGTGTGCACGGAGCCTCGCCGATCAGCATACCGTTTTTGTCATACCGATGAAGGATACTGCCAAGTTCCGTGACCTGCCGGTTGACATCGTCGGAAGCGGTCGGATACTCACTGTTAATGAGCATGAGTTCCCAGTCCTCTGAGACCAGCGCGCTCGTGATCTTCTCCGGCAGCATTTCCCTCGGTATGCCGGGACCGAGCAGTGCGTCGATACCGATAACACTCTTTACGCCGTCAACCTTCTTCATCTCGTCGCACATGGCAGATACCTTCGATGACTCAATGTTCGAATCGACCAAAATCATATGTGTCGCGCCCATGTGGAAGTCCTCGTCGAGCACCCGGTTAGATACGACTGAGGGCAGATCCTTCGGCAGCGTATCATCCAGCTTGTAGTAGACGCTCGTGTGCGTGTAGCTCCAGATCGCCGGAATCCAGATAAGCACAAAGAGCACAAGGACAGCCTTGTAGTGACGCTGAATAAAGTCAGGTATTTTTTCAAATTTCGGCAGCAGCGGCTTATGGGCTGTCTTCTCGATTGCCTTTTCAAATGTGAGTATCATGGAAGGCAGTATCGTGACACAGCCGATCACACCGAAGATAACGCCCTTAGCCATAACAACGCCGATATCCAGCCCCAGAGTAAAACTCATGAAGCAGAGCGCGATAAATCCGGCGATCGTTGTGATGGATGAACCGATCACAGACTGCAACGTCATATTGATCGCAGCGGCCATGGCTGACTGACTGTCTCCCGGAAACATCTGCTGTTTCTCCTTAAAGCTGTGCCACAGGAAGATTGAATAGTCCATCGTGACACCGAGCTGCAGAACTGCTGCCAGTGCTTTTGTAATATAGGAAATCTCACCGAAGAACCAGTTGGAACCCAGGTTGTAGATGATGCACATTCCGATCGACAGCAGGAAAAAGATTGGCGCCAGGAATGTATCCATTGATATTCCCAGGATGATAGTCGCAAATATCACTGCCAGAAGCACGTAGATCGGCTCCTCTGCATTTGCAAGATCCCTTGTGTCCGTGACAATGCCGGATATGCCTGCCAGATATACGTTTTCCGAGGCGATTTTCCGAATCTTCGTGATGGCTTCCATTGTCTCATCCGCGGAAGTTCCCGTATCGTAAGTGACTGCCATCAGCGTCGCGTCTCCATGCAGGAACGCATCCCGAATCTCCTGCGGAAGCATCTCCACCGGAGTTGACAGTGAAACGAAGCTGTCATACCAGATGACGTCTTTCACATGCGGCACTTCCTCGATTTCCGCCTTCAGAGACGCTACATCTTTAAATTTCATTCCCCGCACGACGACCATGGATACCGCTCCCTGGCCGAATTCGTCAAGCAGAATATCCTGACCGACCATCGTCTCAATATCTTTCGGAAGATACGTAAGCACGTCATAATTGATTCGGGTGTTAAGGTACCCGATTCCGGACGGTATAAGGAGCACGACCGCCGCGATGAGGATCACATGCCTCAGCTTTACGACCCATTTGCCAATTCCCTTCATGTTCCACCCCTTCTCACTTTTTTTCTCATTTTTCGGTGAAAAGTATATAAAAAAGGGCTGAATACCGTAATATTCAACCCTTCAGCCATGTCAAGCCAGTTTTTACAGATGGAAGAAAATGTATATCCTTCCTGTTCAATTTTATTAGAATGTACTCCGGGTGAGTATCACGCTCACTGCAGCTCCATAACTACATCCCGGAGCGACCTCGTTGCGATATACTCATACATTGTCGCCACTTCCTCCGGGGGCATCATCATACCCGCTTCGATCCATTCCAGAACAACAAATGTCATCGCTCTGGCGTAATACCTTGCAATATACTCCGGCGTCATCCAGGCATGTTCGCCCTTTCGTCCGCCCGTGTGCTCCGTGATAATGGCAAGCAGCAATCTCCCGATACTTTTCTCCACGATTTCGGCAAATGAATTCTGTCCCTCCATCCTGGCCACATGCGTATAGAATTCCTTTTCTTTCTGCAAGTTCGTAAATATGAGAACAATTGCTTCCCTGAACATCTCATTCTGCATCAGGATCCGTACCGGATCTAAGATTTCCGTGCGCATGATCCACTCAAGAAGCTCATATTTGTCCTGAAAATGGTTATAAAAAGTCACACGGATGACACCGGCGCCGTCCGTGATCTTCTTGATTGTTATTTTTTCAAACGGTTCTCTGACCGCAAGCGCTTTCAGGCTGTTCGCAAGCCGGACCTCGATACTTTCTGAAGACTCCATAATGTCACCCTCCCTGCCGGATTACGGTACAGCTCGTACCGGTATTTTTAATTATAGCATTTGAAAGAATTTCGGTAAAGCCGTCTTGAGTACAAAAGCAAAGCCCGGATTTTAAGCCGCGTCAAATCCCTGCGCACCCTCTGACATTAATAATTAACATATACTTACAAATGCAATTCACGTTACTAAGATATTTGTTACATAGGGAATATACAATAATCATTATTCCGTTTTGTGGATTATGTGCAAAAGTAAAATTTTCGCTAAGAAATTATAAACAAATTATATTGAATTTATGTGCCTTTACAGCTATAATTTATCTAAGTTTACCTCAGAAATAATAGTTTCTGAGCAGGCTTTGTGCATAAGCACCAAACACACATGACACTATTAATTAAGAAAGGGAGGAAGAGTAGATGGTAGGTATTCTTCTCGCTACTCACGGAGATTTTGCTGACGGCATTGCAATGACCGGCAACATGCTCTTCGGTGAGCAGCCAAACGTAGCAGCTGTTACCTTACAGCCAAGCGAGGGCCCGGACGATCTCAGAGCAAAGATGCTGGATGCAATATCCAAATTCGAAGATCCGGATAACGTCCTGATCCTTGTCGACCTGTGGGGCGGCACGCCGTTCAACCAGTCCAACTTCATCATTGACGGACATGAGGACAAGTGGGCGATCGTAGCAGGACTCAACGCTCCGATGCTCATCACCGCATACGCCAACCGTGATGACTGTGAGACTGCTCATGAACTTGCACAGAGCATTCTTGAAGAGGCCCGTGACGGAATCAAGGTCTATCCGAAAGACCTCGAGCCCGAAGGTACGGAAAAAGCAGCTGTCGCAGCGGGCAACGCTCCGACAGGCGCTATTCCTCCGGGAACAGTTCTCGGCGACGGACACATCAAGATCAAGCATGCGCGTGTCGACACCAGACTTCTTCACGGCCAGGTAGCAACAAACTGGTCCAAGGCGATTGCCCCGGACCGCATCATCGTTGTATCAGACAACGTATCTCATGACGATCTCCGTAAGCAGCTCATTATCGAAGCTGCTCCTCCGGGAATCAAGGCTCATGTTGTTCCGATCCAGAAGATGATCGATGTTTCCAAAGACGTTCGTTTCGGCGACACCAAGGCGTTCCTTCTGTTCGAGACACCGCAGGATGCTCTTAAGGCAATTGAGGGCGGCGTTGACATCAAGTCACTGAATATCGGCTCCATGGCGCACAGCCAGGGCAAGGTCGCGGTCAACAAGGTCCTTTCCCTTGACGCCAAGGATATTGCGTGCTTCGAGGAACTCAAGAAACGTGGTGTAACTTTCGACGTCCGCAAGGTCCCGGCAGATGCTCCGGAAGACATGGACAAACTGATCCAGGTCGCGAAAGACGGTCTGGGCATAAAGTAACTATAGAATCTTTATACAAACAGGAGGAATTGAAATGTCTGGCATTTCTATGATCTTAGTTATTCTTGTGGCATTCCTGGCCGGTGTCGAAGGTATTCTCGATGAGTTCGAATTCCATCAGCCGCTGGTTGCCTGCACACTGATCGGCATTGTGACCGGCAATCTCGGTCCCTGCCTCGTCCTCGGCGGTTCTCTTCAGATGATGGCTCTCGGCTGGGCTAACATCGGTGCCGCTGTTTCCCCGGACGCTGCTCTCGCATCTGTCGCTTCCGCTATCATCCTTGTCGTCGGCGGCCAGGGCGACGCAGGCGTAGGTACAGCTATCGCTGTTGCTATCCCGCTTGCTGTTGCAGGTCTTTTCCTTACAATGGTCGTTCGTACAATCTCCGTCGCTGTTGTTCATCAGATGGACGCAGCCGCTGAGAAAGGCAACTTCGGCGCTATCGAAATGTGGCAGTACATCGCTATCTGCCTGCAGGGTCTCCGCATCGCCATCCCGGCAGCCTGCCTCTGCGTCATCCCGGCTGAGATCGTTCAGGGCGCTCTGCAGTCCATGCCGGAATGGCTGACAAATGGTATGGCCATCGGCGGCGGCATGGTCGTTGCCGTAGGTTATGCGCTCGTTATCAACATGATGGCAACTCCGGAAGTATGGCCGTTCTTTGCACTCGGTTTCGTATTTGCAGCTATTGGCGATCTGACACTGATTGCACTCGGTGTTATCGGTGTTGCTATGGCTCTCATCTATCTGCGTCTCACAGAGAATGCAGGTGCTGCTGCCGGCGCTGCCGCAGGCACAGGTGATCCGCTTGGCGACATCCTTGACGATTACGAATAATAAGGAGGAACCAAAAAATGGCAGAAAATCTTGAAAAAAAGGTTAGTTTAACTGTAGCCGACCGCAGGAGCGTATGGCTTCGCTCCACTTTCCTCCAGGGTTCCTGGAACTATGAACGTATGCAGAACGGTGGCTGGTGCTACGCTATGATCCCGGCTATCAAGAGGCTCTATCCTGAAAAGGATCAGCAGTGCGCTGCTCTCAAGAGACATCTTGAGTTCTTCAACACACAGCCGTTCGTTGCATCTCCGATTCTCGGTGTTACCCTCGCTCTTGAGGAAGACCGCGCTAATGGCGCTCCGGTCGAAGATCAGGCCATCCAGGGCGTTAAAGTCGGTATGATGGGACCTCACGCCGGTGTCGGCGATCCGGTATTCTGGTTCACCCTTCGTCCGATTCTCGCTGCTCTCGGTGCTTCTCTGGCTATCTCCGGAAACCTCCTCGGCCCGATCCTCTTCTTCGTGCTCTGGAACGTCGCCCGTATGGCATTCATGTGGTATACACAGGAATTCGGT
>JAZRKZ010000049.1:0-2069 GCA_045646565.1 Lachnospiraceae bacterium | reverse complement strand
AGGGAGCGTGCATATTGAGGACGGGGACGCCGCAGTCGATGACCTCCATACCGTAGAGGGCAAGGACAAAAGCAATCGTACCGCCGCCGCCAAGATCGACACGGCCGACTTCCGAGGTCTGGATGATGACGTTATTTGCATGCATCACCTTACGAAGGTGCGCAATGAACTCCGCGTTGGCGTCGTTGCAGCCGCCCTTGCCGCGGGTGCCGGTGAACTTGTTGAGACACATGCCTTCGCCCATCACGGCGGCGTTCTTCTTTTCAAATGCAGACGAGTACGTCGGATCATACGCGCTCGACACGTCTGATGAGAGCATGCGCGAGTTGGCGAGGCATCTGCGCAGACGAAGATCGCTGTAAGTACCGGTGAGATTCATGACTTCGGCGACTGCGTTTTCAAAGAACCTGGACCGCATGCCGGTCGCGCCGACAGATCCGATCTCTTCCTTATCGACGAGAATGCAGCACGCCGTACGGGCAGGATCGCCCGAATCGAACATGGCCCGCATCGAAGAGTAGGCGCAGACCCTGTCGTCCTGGCCGTAAGCTAAGACCATGGACCGGTCAAAGCCCGCGTCACGGGCCTTTCCCGCGGGAACGATTTCCAGCTCGGCTGAGATGAAATCCTCCTCCTCGACATCATATTCATCCTTCAGGATCGCGAGAACGGCTCTCCGGACCGCGCCGCGGACCTTCTTCTTCTCCGCTCTCCCGGCCTTTTCCGCATCGATCGCGTACTGCTGGCCGCGGGTCAGCGTATCATCCTGCGTGTTCTCCTCCTCCTTGCCGCCCTCAATGACGAACGGTCTGTGACCGACAACGAGATCGAGCGCTTCTCCCTCGACCACCTCGGAAGCTTTCTTCACCATGAGCTCCGAAGACAGATGGATCAGCAGGTCGGAGATGAAGAAGACCGGGTCATCCTCATCCTCGCCGATGTCCAGGATCGCCGTCGTCCCGTCCTTTCGGACGATCACGCCGTGCAGCGCGAGCGGGATCGTGACATAGAGATATTTTTTAATGCCTCCGTAATAATGAGTGTCGAGATAAGCCAGTCCGCTGTCCTCATAGAGCGGATTCTGCTTGACGTCGAGTCGTGGTGAATCAATGTGCGCGCCGAGGATGTTCATGCCCTTTTCCATCGGCTCTCTGCCGATTTTAAAAAGGACGACCGACTTGTTCATCCAGACGGTGTAGACTTTGTCGCCGGCATGAAGCATGCCGCCTTCTTCAATGATCCTGGCAAGCTCTCTGTATCCTTTTGCCTCAGCCTCATTGACAACAGTGTCAACACATTCGCGCTCTGTCTTTGATACATTAAGGAAACTCTTATAGTCCTCGGCGAAATCGTAAGCCGCCCTGATCTGTCTCCGGCTATAAGAGGCCCATACATTTTTTCTGTCCATTTAAGCCCTCTTTATCAGTCTCTTTATTATCCACATATCATGTACTCTAACATAAAAATGATATGGTTCTTTCCCGTATGCGGTATATCCGCTTTCAGGAAGCTTTTATCTCAGTGGGGAAGACCCCTGCTTCTGCAGGCGGTGGGTAAATCAATATCCTGCTTGTCTCAGTGGCGGGTCACAATCCCCCACTGAGATAAACGCTCCGCGAGGATGACCTTATGGTCGTTCTGCGGCAGACGCCGCACAGGCGAAGTCATCTTTCGCTCAAATAGTCTCTCCAGAGTCTTCCGACCGGCAGGCCGACCACATTGAAATAGTCGCCGTCGATCTTTTCGATGTGCCGCGCAAAGAATCCCTGGATCCCATAGGAACCCGCCTTGTCGAACGGTTCCCCGGTCTCAATGTACATGTCAATTTCAGCATCCGTCAGCGGGGCGACAAATACATCCGTGCGTTCTGCAAATGTATGCGTGCCGGCTCTCTCACCGTCTCCCCTGATCACGCATACGCCGGTATAGACCTGATGAACATTCCCGGAAAGTTCCCGCAGCATCCGGCGCGCGTCGTCGGCGTCTTTTGGTTTTCCGAGGATCGTCTCTTCATGAACAACGATCGTATCCGCACCGATCACGGTCACGCTCTCCCCCGCATGTCTGGC
>JAZRKZ010000048.1:0-6264 GCA_045646565.1 Lachnospiraceae bacterium | reverse complement strand
ATCTTGCACAGCCCTCCCTCCGGAATACCTGTGATGGTCTTTTACGCGCGCCGCCCGCGCTGGAGTTCCTTCCAGCCTGCCGTCTCCGGATACGCCAGGAACCGGAAATCCTCCGTTCCTTCCCACGCGCCCGGGAACGCCATTATTGGAGGAAGCACAGCGAGGTGAGTTTACTCCGCTTACGGAGAAGGAAATGCTTATCGAATTAAAGGTTTTCGTAGAGCACCTGACCTGTGACTGCTATTTCAATACCCACCATACTTCCGGTATACATCTGTCCGGTCCGGATTTCTTAAAGAGGAAGGATAAGATCATCAAGGCACTGGAGCAGGAGATAGAGCATGGTGATATGGACGTTCTTGCGGCAATCCGAAGAAATAAGAGGACATTATGAGTCTTACCCCGCCTGCGGGCATTGGGAGAAATCCCGATGTTTCCGCAGGCTATTTTCGTTTACAGAAAAAAGTTAACGGATATAATAAACATGACATATTATTGTTAAGAGGTTCATCCTGTGAGGACAGCCATGCGCCAATGATCATCAGGATGAGCGCAGCAAAAAAAAGGATGCCCGGAATCTCACGAAAGATCAGAAGCGAGAGAATGACGCCTATGAACGGAGCGATCGCATAGTAGGCGCTGGTGCGCGCGGCTCCGAGAATTCTTTGTGCATAGACATAAAAGAATATGCTGAGTCCGTAAGCCACGAATCCAAGCAGGAGGACCACGGGGATTGTCCAGAGGTGAAGGATCCGCTCTCCGCAGATCAGTCCGATAATGATGGAACCGGCTCCGGAGAAGATGCCTTTGATCATAACAATCTGAAGAGGATCTTTGGCTGAAAGCTTCCTGGTACAATTGTTTTCAATGCCCCAGCAGATACAGGCAAGCAGGACAAATAAAGATCCTGAATTGAACTGAAGGCTGGATATGTCCTCCAGCGATAGTAGTATACAGGATACCGTCACAAAAAGGATTCCAAGCCAAAGCCTTGAGGAGATTGCTTCTTTGAAGATCACTAAGGCGATGACCGCAGTGGCGACGATTTCAAAGTTGTTGAGCAGGGAAGCGTTTGCAGCGGTTGTCATTGTGAGTCCGAAAAGCAGGCAGATGGGAGCAGCAATACCAAGGACGATCATTGCAATTGTATATGGGAGATCTTCTCTTGTAAGACGGGGTTCTGTCCTTGGACGGCTGCTTGCTTTGCAAATCAGGAAGATCAATATCATTCCGGAACCGGCACCAATATAAAGAAAGCCTGCCATTAGCGTGGAAGGCAGATACTCAAGCAGCAGTTTTGAAAATGGTGAGTTTAGGGCATATAGCGCGGCTGCCAGTATTGCAAGAAATATGCCGTGTCTGATTGTCGGTTTCAATCTGTCAACTCCTGAACAAAATATTTGATAACGAATAAAGTGTTTGATATGATCATAAAGGATAGCCAACTGGGGAACAATAACCAGATGTGGACGGTTGTTCGTTACTGAACAAAACAGGTAATTTGTTCGGAGGGATAAACATGGATCGGAGACAGCAGAAAACAAGGAGTGCAATATTTCAGGCTTTCAACAAATTGCTGGAAGAAAAGCATTTCAACAATATAACTGTTCAGGAAATACTTGATGAGGCGAATATCGGGAGAAGCACATTCTATTCTCATTTTGAGACCAAGGATGAATTGCTTAAGGAAATGTGCACGGATATATTCGACCACATTTTTTCACATGAACTGCATTCGGAGACTTCGCATGATTTCTCTCTGTCAGATCATGGCCTGAAGGAAAAGATGACACACCTGCTTTATCATTTGAAGGACAATAAAGGAAATGTTCTGGGAGTCCTGTCGGGTGAAAGCGGAGAGTTGTTCATGCGGTATTTCAAGGAATATCTGATTACGATGTTTGAACAGTATCCTAAAAGTATAAAAAAGGATGTTCCCAGACAATTTGCCTTAAATCATCTTGTGGGAAGCTTTGCGGAAGCGGTGAAATGGTGGATTGGAGAGAAGATGGCGATGTCGCCTGAAGAGGTGGCAGATAATTATTTGAAACTGATAGGCTATGACATTTAAGTCTGAAAATAGCAAGATGTAAGCAGGGAAAAGCTGAGTACGGCATAGCAAAGCGGATCCGTAATGAGGAAAAAGTGCCGGAAGAGGGCTTAGAGGGGTATTCAGAGTATGAGAAACAGGTCAGCCGCCATATTTGTTTTCGGCATTTGCATGGGAGTATTCTCAAAAATGCTGGATACAGCTGCATTCAATGAACTGCCGCAGATTATGCAGACACTTGACATCACGAATTTCCTGGGGCGTTTTGCAATATGGATTTTTATTGCGGTATGCATATCGGTTTACAGCAGTTCGCCTAATAGAGCGGCACTCTGTGTGTTTCTGTTCTTCGTCGGGATGGTAGGAAGCTATTACCTGTATTCTAAATTTATGGCCGGGTTCTTTCCGGGCAGTTATGCTTTGATATGGTTTGCAATCACTCTATTATCTCCGGTGCCAGCCTTTTTGTGCTGGTATTCAAAGGGTAACGGATGGTTTTCAGCAGCACTATCAGGAGTTATCATTGGGGTGTTGCTGTCCCAGGCAATATTTCTGACGCAGGGGATCAGGATAGCAAATGTTCCGGAGCTGTTCGTTTGGATTGCTTCAATATGGGTATTGAGACGGAAATGGAAGGAACTTGCGGTTGAGATATGCATTTCCGTTCCTGTGGCTCTTCTGATACAGCTTTTTGTGCCGTATTGGGGATGATGTGTAGAAACGGCAATGGGGAAAGAGCTGCCGCATAAGGCGGCACAAAATAGAAAGGAGTAATTGATGAAAGCACCATTTTCTAATTACCTTGAGCGTCTTGCTCCGGGTATGAAGGAACTGATCAGAATTCTTGGAGAGAAGTATGAGTATGTCAGCGTTCTCTCCACAGATTCCAAAGGATTTGCCGTGTCGATCTCTCAGAGGGCCAAATCGGTAGGCCACTCTACGATGATGACAGAGCGGGGAAACGTCGTCCGTGTATATAAAGACGGACTTTACAGCGAGTTTGCCTTTGACCGATTTGACCCGGAGGCACCGGAGAAGAAGGCTGAAGAGATCGCAGCCGCGCTCGAGAGGCAATTTGCACTTATAAAACTGACCGGAACTTCTGTTTATGAGACAGCGCCGCTTGATGATGAGCCGGCAACTGTTTTTGAGGAGATGGAGACGGAGATCCTGCCCGAGGAGACGGATATCAGCGCCCTTATTGAGGAGCTCAGCCGCCTGTCCGACAAGGGAATCGCAGCGGGAGAGCATATTATCGACTGCAGAATTCAGGCAGAATCTACGCATGTGTGCAAGATGTTCCTGACCGCGAACAGGGATATGAGGCAGAGCTATGTGTATTCCGAAGCAATCATTCTGCCGATTGCCGTTCGGGATGGTGCAAATAGAATTTCCTACGCAGGTGTCTCTGACCGCCTCGGCCCTGAAATCTTCAGGGATATGGATGAGCTCACCGTAAAGGCAGCGCAGACTTCCGAGGAGCTGCTTAGCGCTGACCGGATTGTTTCGGGTGAATACGAAATCATAACATCCCCCGAGGTGACCGGCCTCATTGCCCATGAAGCTTTCGGGCATGGCGTGGAGATGGATATGTTCGTTAAGAACAGAGCTCTCGGAGCCCGCTATATCGATCAGCGTGTAGGCAGTGATCTTGTTACGATGCATGAAGGAGCTGCGGCTGACATTCAGGTGGCAAGCTGTGCATTTGATGACGAGGGAACACTTGCAGGAGATACCATAGAAATCGAGAACGGGTTCCTCCGGACCGGCATCTGCGATGCGCTTTCAGCGCTTCGCCTGGGTACAAAGCCCACCGGTAACGGCAAGCGAGAAAACTTTGGACACAAAGTGTACGCCCGTATGACTAATACATTCTTTGCGTCCGGAAATGATTCCCTTGAGGACATGATTGCGTCCGTCGAACACGGATATCTGCTTGAGGGCATCCAGTCCGGTATGGAAGATCCGAAACACTGGGGTATTCAGTGCATTGTGGAGCGGGGATATGAGATAAAGGACGGCAAGCTGACAGGCAAAGTGGTCTCACCGATCATCATGACCGGCTATGTGCCGGATCTTCTCGGCTCTGTCTCCATGGTAAGCACGGGCAGAGAGCTTTTCGGCGGCGGTGGCTGCGGCAAGGGATACAAGGAGATGGTCAAGGTCTCTGACGGCGGACCGTATATGAAGGCGAAAGCGAGGTTGGGATGATGAAAGACTTTATATTGGAACTTCTTGCGGATTCCGCGGCGGACGGCTGGACAGTGAGAGATGAGGTGATTGAAGGCTGGGAGTTTTATTTCATCCGCCACGACCTTGATCAGAACCGGATCAGACATACGGAGCACATTACACTTACTGTCTATAAAAAATCTGAAGACGGCAGGTACCTTGGACGCTCTTCCGCGAAACTTGCGCCAACAGCCGACAGGACTGAGACCAAAGCTCTCATCGATTCGCTCGTCCATGAGGCTGCGCTTGTGAAGAATCCTGTCTATGAGCTGATGACGCCTTCTACGGCAGTCATGAAGGCTGATGAAGCTGAAGTTGATGTTTCCGGGATTGCCGGGGACTTCATTTGCACCATGAAAGATCTGCCGGAGACTGACAGTGAAGATATCAATTCCTACGAGATCTTTGTTGACAAGATCAGCTGCCGCTATGTTTCCTCGACAGGCATAGATATCAGCTATACGTATCCGGTCTCCCGGATCGAGGTGATAGTAAATGCGAGAAAAGATGAGCACGAGATAGAGCTTTACCGTATGTTCAAGTCCGGGACCTGCGACAGCAAGGGGCTCAAGGAGGAAATCAGCAGGGCCATGCAGTATGGAAAAGATAAACTGCGGGCCAGAAAAACTCCCTCCCTCGGCACCTGCGATGTGGTCCTTTCCACGGACGCGGCTCTTGAGGTCTACGAATATTTCACTGCCCGCATGTCCTGCGATATGAAGTATATGGGTATTTCTGAGTGGGAAATCGGAAGAGAGGTCGCTGAGGGGGCTGTGGGCGATAAAGTGACTGTGGAGGCCAGAAGATACCTGCCGAATTCGTCAGCTAACGCCTCCTATGACGCCGAGGGCGCCCCGCGCAGGGATATGGTGATCATTAAGGATGGCATCGCCGAAAACCGCTACGGCTCCCGCCAGTTCTCGCAGTATCTCGGTCTTTTTGATTCCTTTATCCCTGGCAATTTCGCGGTTTCCGGCGGAACGAGTAAAGCGGAAGAAATACGTATCGGCCGCTATCTTGAGATCGTGGAATTCTCTGATTTCCAGGTCAGTGCCCTGAATGGCGATATCTTCGGTGAGATCCGTCTCGGATATCTGCATGACGGCGGCCAGGTCACCGCTGTGGAGGGGGGATCTGTGTCGGGAACGATGCTTGATTATGCCAAAGATCTTCAAATGTCCGTAGAGCTGAAGCAGTATAACAATATGCTTATTCCGGAGGTGACGAAGCTTAAGGGGGTAAATATAACCGGAGCAGAATGAAGACCTGATGATGTTTGCGCCGGATTCTGATGCTTCTCTGCATCCTGTCTGAACTGTTTCTGAAAACTGAAAGGAGTACGAGAGCGCATTGCCTGAGGGTGGTGAGCTCACTCTATTTATGATAAAATAGAGTAAATTGTGTAATGTTACGCATAAAACGGACATCTGAGTATCTGGATTTTGACTGGCAGTGAATCTAAAAATAAGATCAATGTGTATGGAGGTACAGAAATATGTCAAAAGAAATGAACTGGGCAGTACTCGGAACCGGTGTTATTGCAAATGAGATGGCAGCGGGACTTCAGAAAATGGGCAAATCCCTTTATGCTGTCGGCAATCGTACTTACGCTAAGGCAGTATCTTTCGCTGCTAAGTACGGCATTAAAAAGATTTATTCAACGATCGATGAAATGTTCGTAGACGAGAATGTCGATATCATCTACATAACCAGCCCCCATAACACTCATTACGGCTTTATGAAAAAGGCTCTTGAAAACGGCAAGCACCTGCTTGTTGAGAAGTCAATCACTCTTAATGCACAGGAGCTTGACGAGATGATCGCTCTTGCGGAAAGTAAGGGGCTTATTCTTGCGGAAGCTATGACGATCTGGCACATGCCGCTGTATAAAGAACTGTGGAGAATCGTCGGCAGCGGTGAATTGGGCAGAGTCCAGATGATTTCCGTCAATTTCGGCAGTTTTAAAGAATACGATATGACAA
>JAZRKZ010000047.1:0-23153 GCA_045646565.1 Lachnospiraceae bacterium | reverse complement strand
TACGTGCCTGTCACGCAGAAAGCCCGCGACGCCGAGGAGTATAAGGATTACCTGGCCCGCAGCGGCGAGGACAATAACACGCACTACAAGACCAAGATCGACGCGACGGAGATGCTGATCGCCAATACTGCAAATACATTCACGACGCCAGTCTTCAACGGCTCGGCTTCGCTTCGCGACGCGGCCGGCGAGCTCATTGAAGCCACTGTCAAGTCTGTCCGCCGCAAGGAGACGATCGACGATAAGTATGTGGCCAGGCTGTATAAGGATACGAAGCAGCTGTATCGTCTGGATTCGATCGCCGGCTCCTCGGAGGGCAAAGCGGATCTCGGTCCGCTGCCCGGTACGTCTAAAGCCCTGATCGGAACCCTCGTGGCGGTCTGGATCCTGATCGGACTTTATGTCGGCAGTGATTTTCTTAAAAAGAAAAAGGAAAAAAGCTGACAGGTCCTGAAAAGTTGCTATAATGTTCATAGAGGGCGATAGCCCGGGATTTACGGGGGATGCTGCTGCGGCAGCGTCCTCGGCAACTGTTGTCTTATACAAATAAGAACAGAATTTAAAGGAGAAAGAAGATGAAGAAAAAACTGGCAGCAGCACTTGCAATTATGTGCGCGGTGGCAATGACCGCATGCGGCGGATCATCAGCGCCGCAGACAGCAGCAACTCCGGCACCGGCTGAGTCCACAGTGGAGGAAGCCGCACCGGTCGTCGACGAATCTGTCGCGGCAGCGGCAAATCCGTCCGAGGATCTGTATGTTATGGAGTATGATGAGTATGTGACCGCAGAAGTCGACGATCCGGTCTGCCTCGATGTCTATGTACAGGCTAAACAGAGCTGGTGGCAGGATACTGCTTCCATCTATGCGCAGTGCAGTGAAGAAGGCGGCGGCGTATTCATCTATTCAATGCCGATTTCCGAGGAAGATTACAACGCTCTCGTTCCCGGCACAAAGATCAGAGTCAACGGCTTCAAGGCAGAGTGGTCCGGCGAGGTTGAGATCGTAGACGCAAAGTATTCCGTTCTTGATGAAGAGCCGAAGGTCTTTGAGGCGCTTGATGTCACAGAATACCTCGGCGCTGACACGCTGATCGATTACCAGAACTGCTATGTATCTTTCAAGGACATGAAAGTGGAAGCCACGAAAGATGCGGACGGCAACGATGCGGTTTACATTTACAACTGGGATGGCTCCGGCACGGACGGCGATGACCTGTACTTCAATGTCTCCAATGACAGCGGCACATACACCTTCACAGTCGAGTCTTATCTGACAGGCGCCGGCACGGACGTCTATGAGGCTGTCAAGGCGCTCGAGATTGGTCAGACCGTTGACCTTGAGGGCTTCCTGTACTGGTATGAGGGCGCTAATCCGCATATCACATCCGTGACAGTAAAATAAAACATAAATAACGAATGATCTGATGAACGGGAGCTGCCGCATACTGGCAGCTCCCGTTTTCTGTGCGTCTGCCGCAGTCATCCGCACTTGGTTATGTATGGGAAAATGATAAATATGACAGTTTCGCAATCGTTATAGACAGAGTATAATAGTAGTCAGATTATTTTGTGTAATAAATCGCTTTTGAAAGAAAACAGGAGGTAAAAACCATGTTGTATGAGGTTAGTTTTCGTTCAGTCAATAAAAGAGACGATGTCCAGGCCTGGATTTATGTTCCGGCAGCCAGGCCGAAGGGAGTCGTGCAGCTCGTGCACGGTTTCGGCGAGCACTCAAGAAGATACCTTCACATGATCATGCACTTTGTAGAAGCCGGCTACGTCGTGGCGGCGGATGACCATGTCGGGCACGGCAGGACCGCCATGCTGAACAATACATGGGGAGACTGGGGCGACGCCGGCTTTGAGACGATGGTGGAGGATGAGCGCCAGCTGAAGCTTATTGTCGCGGAGAAATTCCCGGAGATTCCGTATTTCTTCTTCGGTCACAGCATGGGTTCCGTGATCACCCGCCAGTATATTGCCAGATACGGAGCTGAACTGGCAGGAGCGACCATCTGCGGAACATGCGGTGATTTTCCGACAAAAGCGTCGAAGGAGATCCTCGAGAAACTGATCGGGGAAGGGAAGGCCAAGGAGTCCGATCCGAGCGTCGGGGCAGCCCTCATGGGATGGATGTTCGAGCGCTGCGGGGAAGTAAAACTCGGCAACGAGTGGATCTGCCATGATCCGTATGTTCAGATCGATCACGCGAAGGATCCGTTCGACGCATTTACAAAACCGACCAGCAATCAGGCGTTCCTGTACTTTATTGAGATGATGGAAGATGTCACGGGCATGCAGTGGGCCAAGAAAGTTCCGAAGGAGCTTCCGATCTACAGCATCGGCGGAGACCAGGACCCGTACGGAACGTATGGCGAGGGCCTTATTGCGGTATCGAACTGGCTGATCGCCGCGGGTCATGATGTGAAGACAAAGCTGTATTTCGGATACAGGCATGAGATCCACAATTACGCGGATATCAAGGATGAGGTCGAGCAGGGCGTCATCGACTTCATGAACGGAGTGCTGGCGTAATTTTGACGAAAACACGATAAGATTTCATTGCTGACAAAGACTTCCCGCACCATAGTTCATGGAGCGACCTCATCGAAAGTGGGAAGTCTTTAGTTACTGATAATTGTGCGGGATCGGATGGGAATCATGTATGAAGGCAGTTAATTTATATTTGCTGACCAGGCAGGTCGAACCGGAGATACTGAGCGATTATGAATACGCTCTGTCGGGGCGGGATAAGGCGATCAGATGCAGGACAGAAGAAATCGACATGATGAGTATGATCGTGGATCAGTTCGCCCGGTGCGGGGCGGCCCCTTATATGTATGACGGCTGGTTCTACTCGTTCACGATCCCGCAGATCGGAAAAGAGTTCGACATGCTCAGGATCAGTGATGACATAGTCATCAACATTGAACTGAAAAGCCAGCCGGTCGAACTGAAAAAGGTCGAGAAGCAGCTTTATCAGAATCGATATTATCTCGGGCACCTGAATAAAAAGATCTATAGCTTCACGCTGATCCGCGATTATCAGTCCTTGCGGGTGCTGAAATACGAGGACGGGATCAGGTACAGTTCGTTCGACGAGATCCTTGGCAGGATCGGAAAAGATTACTATGCGGGCAGTATCGAACAGCTCTTTGATCCGTGTTTTTATCTGGTGTCGCCGATCAACACGCCGGACAGGTTCCTCTCAAAAGAATACTTTCTGAATAACCAGCAGGCGGCGATCCGGAAGACAATCATGGAAGCCGGCCGGGACAGACACCTGTTCGGCATAAAGGGTCCGGCCGGGACCGGCAAGACGCTGCTGCTTTTTGATCTTGCATTTGCATACGGGGAAACGGAAAGAACATGTATCATCCACAGCGGGATATTAACGGAGGGACATGCGTATCTTAAGGAGCATGCGGACCGGGTCGATTTCTACGCCGCAAAATCGGTCAGTCCGGAGATTCTGGAAAACTATGATGTGATCTGTGTGGATGAGACCCAGCGGCTGTATTCGACGGTGCTGGACATGATCCTTGAGGCGGCGGGGCAGGGGGCCAAACGATGTATCTTCTCCTATGATTTTTCGCAGGCCCTCTCGAAGTCGGAGATCAAAAGGAATAATCCGAAGCGGCTCAGCCAGATCGCGGGGTTTGAAGAATACAAACTGAGCGACCGGATCCGGACAAATAATGAGATCAATTCGTTCATCAGGAACATGCTCCGGCTGTACGATCTGCCGAAGAGAAAAATGACCTATGAAAATGTGGACGTCATATGTGCAAATGATCTTCATGAGGCTCTCGTCGTTCTCCGCATGTTCGTTTCCAGAGGTTATAAGTTCATTTCGCTGATTCCTTCGCAGGTAGAAGGCAGCGGGAACGATTATGCGCACGCTGCAAATAGTCACCAGGTGATCGGCCGGGAGTACGATAAAGTGGTCGTTATCCTGGACTCGAATTTTCTCTATAATAAGTTCGGGGAACTCACGGGAAAGGAACACCCGAATCCGGATTATCTTTTCTCGAGGCTGTTCTACCAGAATGTCACGAGGGCCAGAGTTAAACTGTGCCTTGTGGTATTGCAGAATCCGGATGTGTTCAGGAAACTTATAAAAATCAAGAATAATCGGCTGATCTATGAAGCGAGGCAGAAGAGTACGACGTCCGCAGGCGCTGCCGGACCGCATGGGCGGAAGTGAACGCCGGCGAAGCGGCAGACAGCGCCGCTTTATAATCTGGCGAAATAAATATGCGCGTCAAGCGAAAAATTCCAATATTGCTACGCTTCTTTTTTCGAAATTGGATGGACGAATGATGGTATACTTTGAAAAAAGAGGAGGTGCACCATGAACAAAGAAGTCAGACTTACACAGATGGCCAAGACCGCCGGTTGAGCGGCGAAAATAGGTCCTGAGACCCTTTCCCAGGTGCTGGGAAAGCTGCCGCGTTTTTATGATGAAAACCTGCTTGTCGGAATCGAGACGTCCGACGATGCTGCTGTATATAAGATTACCGATGAGATCGCTCTTATCCAGACCGTGGATTTCTTTACCCCGGTGGTGGATGATCCCTATACCTTCGGGCAGATAGCGGCCGCCAATTCACTGAGCGATGTGTACGCGATGGGAGGACTGCCGAAGATCGCGCTCAATATCTGCGGTTTTCCGAATTGTCTTGACCCGTCGATCCTCGGGGATATTCTTGCCGGCGGAGCCGATAAGGTCATGGAGGCGGGCGCCCTTCTTATCGGCGGACATACGATACAGAATGATGAGCCGCAGTATGGTCTCTGCGTCGCCGGTTTCGTTCACCCGGATAAGGTGTACCGGAACTGCGGGACAAGACCGGGAGATGTCCTGATCCTGACCAAGGAGATCGGAAGCGGAATTGTCAACACGGCACTTAAGGCAGAAATGGCGTCGGATGAAGCCTATCAGGATGTCGTGCGCGTCATGACATCGCTTAACGAGAAAGCCGGCAAGATCATTCGGCGTTTTCCGGTGACTGCCTGTACGGATATTACAGGCTTCGGTCTGCTCGGGCATTGCGCCGAGATGGCGGTGCCGAGCGATGTGACATTTGAGCTCTATCCGGAATCGATCCCCTATGTAAAGGGGGCAATGGAATATGCCGGTATGGGGCTCGTGCCTGCCGGCGCGTATAAGAACCGCAAGCTCACGATGAACAGAATGCGGTTCGATGAAGTCGATGAGGTCTATATTGATCTTCTCCACGATCCACAGTCTTCCGGAGGACTTCTGTTCTCTGTTCCGGAAGACATGGCGGACCGGGTCATGGATGAGCTTTACAAAGCGCATATGGATACGACCTGCGCGATGATCGGCAGGGCGACTGTGCGTCAGGATCAGTATATTAAGCTGATTCCGGGAAAGTACGGTGTCACTGTATGAGAAAAAAAGAGATGAAGCTGGTCGTGACCTTTCACACGACTGCGGACGCGATGGCGACCGAACGGGTCTGTAAAATCGAAAAGCTGCCCGGCAGGCTGATCCCGGTCCCGAGGACGTTGTCCGCGGGCTGCGGCCTTTCCTGGTGTGCCGGGGAGGAGCTTGAGGAGCAGCTTGTGGCCCTTCTGGATGCCCGAAAGATCGAGCGGGAGGGAGTGTTCCACTGTCTGATCTGAGTCCGGATCTGATCCTGGCGGCTTGGCTTATTTGCATTTTCTATAAATGAAGAATTCTATCAGAACAGGTAATTGGACACACCTGTAAGACCGAATATATAATAAGTGCAGGAAGCCCGGAACAAACCGCATATAACATTTGTACGAAACATGGGACTGTCGCATTAGGCGGTGTCACCAATACACAGAGCTGACAGATACATATAGAGTCGGCTCCGTGAAGCGGTAACGCTCCCTAATGCGACAGTCCCATGTTTTATCAGGTGAAGACGGCTTTTCCGGCGGCCTGTCCGTAACTTATTAACAATATTTTGAAGGTGGTGAGTGTATGAATCTGTCTGACTCGAAGTTGAAGCTGTTGATTGCCGGCGCCGGCTGCGGCGTGATCGCGGCTATCCTGGCCCGCATGGGAAATCCTGCAAATATGGCGTTTTGTATCGCGTGCTTTATCCGTGATATGGCGGGCGCTCTGGGTTTCCATCAGGCGGCGGTCGTGCAGTACGCCCGTCCGGAGATTATCGGCCTTGTCCTTGGTGCTTTCATAATCTCTCTGGCGACAGGTGAATTCCGTTCATCGGGCGGTTCCGCGCCGATGGTGCGTTTCATTCTGGGCGTTGTCATTATGATCGGATCGCTTATTTTCCTTGGCTGCCCGCTCCGTATGGTGATCCGTATGTCGGCAGGCGACCTTAATGCGTGGATCGCTTTGATCGGCTTTGCCGCGGGCGCTGCGACCGGCGTTTTTGCGCTGAGAAGGGGCTATTCTCTGGGCCGCGCTTATGAGACTAAAAAGGCCAGCGGCTATGTCCTTCCGGCGATGATGGTCGGCGTGCTCATTCTGCTTGTCGGCACTTCTCTGCTGAAATTCAGCGAATCCGGTCCCGGAAGCGTTCATGCGCCGATCATGCTCTCTCTGATCGGCGGCGTCTTGTTCGGCGTACTCGCGCAGAAATCCAGGATCTGCTTCGCGGGCGGTATCCGTGACGTCATTTTAATGAGAAATTTTGACCTGCTTACCGCCCTCGGCGGTATCTTTGTCGTCATGCTGGTGTATAATATTGCCATGGGCAAGTTCGTGCCCGGTATGAATACGCCGGGCATCATTGCTCACTCAAATACGCTTTGGAATATTCTCGGCATGTATACGGTGGGCTTTGCCGCAGTGCTTGCCGGCGGCTGTCCGCTCCGCCAGCTGATCCTTGCCGGCCAGGGCTCCTCTGATTCGGCAGTGACTGTCCTCGGCATGTTCTTCGGCGCGGCCCTGTGCCACAACCTGGGTCTGGCATCCAGCGGCACAGCAGTCAACCCGGAGACGAAGGAGATCGTGGCGGGCGCTGTGACTTTGAACGGAAAGATTGCCTGCATTATTTGCATCATTATCTGCTTTATCATCGCTTTTACGAACATGAGAAGAAGCGAAGAGGCATAACAGCGTGTGTACATGCACAGGAAAGGAGAGAATATGATAACAGTCGACGCAAGAGGGCTGTCCTGCCCGGAACCGCTGATGCTGACAGAGAAAGCGCTGAAGAAGGCTGACGGCCCGGTCAAGGTGCTGGTCAGTGAGCCGCATCAGAAGACAAATGTTGAAAAACTCGCAAAGTCAAAGGGAAAGAAGGCCACATCCAAAGCGGTCGGATCTGAATTCGAAATAGTGATCGAGTAGTATACCGGGACATCTCCCGCTGAGGTACAGTATGATTTATTTTGATAATGCCGCGACAACCATGATAAAACCCCCTTGTGTCATAGAGGCTGTGACGGAAGCCATGCAGCATATGGGGAATTCAGGAAGAGGCGCTCACGGGGCGTCTCTCGGTGCTTCAAGGACGATTTACGCCACGCGAGAGCTTCTTGCGGAGTTCTTTCACGCCGAGAGTCCTGCACGCATCGCTTTCACGTCGAATTCTACGGAGAGCCTTAACATAGCGATCAAGGGCGTGTTCCGCCTCGGAGACCATGTCGTTTCCACGGTACTGGAACATAATTCCGTTCTTCGGCCGCTGTATGAACTGGAACAACAGGGGGTTGCGGTCACGTACGCGGAATGCGACGAAAAGGGAGCGGTCACGCCGGAGGAGATCCTTGGCTGTGTTCGGGAGAATACTAGGGGTATCGTCTGTACGCACGCCTCCAATCTCACCGGGAACATGATCGATATCGGACGGATCGGCGCAGCCGCGCGGGAGCGGGGCCTCATCTTTATCGTGGATGCTTCCCAGACAGCGGGCGTCGTTCCTATCGACGTGCAGCGGATGAAGATTGATATACTCTGCTTCACCGGTCATAAGAGCCTGCTCGGACCGCAGGGGACCGGAGGGATCTATGTCCGCGAAGGCGTCGACGTGCGTCCTCTTAAGAGCGGGGGAAGCGGCGTTCAGACCTACAACCGTGAACATCCGAAAGAGATGCCGACGGCGCTCGAAGCCGGCACTTTGAACGGTCATGGGATCGCCGGCCTTCATGCAGCTGTGGAATACATCATGGAGACCGGGATGGATGTCATACGGGAAGCAGAAAATCAGCTGATGTGGAGATTCTATGACGGGGTGATAAAGATTCCCGGGATACGTGTGTACGGCGATTTTGATACAGTTGAGCGGTGCCCGATCGTCACGCTCAATCTGCTTGATTATGATTCCGGCGAGGTCAGCGACGAGCTTGCCTGGCGGTTCGGAATCGCCACAAGACCGGGCGGTCATTGCGCGCCGATGATGCACGGGGCGCTCGGTACGGTAGAACAGGGGGCTGTCCGTTTCAGCTTCTCGAGCTTTAACACCCCGGAGGAAGTCGATACCGCGCTTTACGCCCTTTGTGAGATGAGCGCGGAGGAGGATGAATAAAAAGCATGCTTATGCGTTTATTGATATGCGCGCTTATCGTTCCCATTGACAGCGGGTTTTTGTGCGTGATAAGATTGTCTGGGTGGGGCGGATCTCCCTGCTTCATGTAGGGGAGTGGATAGGTAACTGGTGTGCCTCCTGGTCTTCAAAACCAGTGTTGGGCGTGTTTACGTCCTGGGTGGGTTCGATTCCCACACGCTCTCGCCAGAATATAATAACGGGGATTTGGCTTATTTAGGCTGAATCCCCGTTTTTCGCGTATTTAAGGGACTTAGCGTGAGCTTTCTCTCGGAACTTGAAAATGGAAAAAAGACGGTGCAGCTTGAAAAAGCCATCCAGGCAGGCGGAGGGGAAGAACAGCGGCGGCTGAAGCTCATTGCGTTTCATTATATTTGACGACATCTATTGCGAAATGAAATTTGACACGTGGAAATTGCGTGAATAGAATGAATTCAGATGGGCTGTTTGCCAATCTGCACGATAATTTACAGGAGGGAAACCATGAAGAAGAAATTTTATGCAGTATTTATTGTTCTTGCGATGTGCTTTTCAATGTTAGCAGCGTGCGGCTCTGCCGGCTCCGCAAAGCCGTCTGAGGCGGATGGGCAGGCTGTCGAAAGTGAAGCGCCGGGAGCGGTTGAATCTACGGCGGAAGCAGAGCCGGCAAAAGCGCAGACGGAGACTGCCGGCGCGATCATGTTCTGCGGATCAACATCTCTTTATCCGATCATCTCGTCTTTGGCATCATCTTTTACCGATGAATACAGCAAATGGAATAATGTCGACGCCTCCCTTCCGGAAAAGAACATCTCCATTTATGTCGCTCCGGGCGGTTCCGGTGTCGGTATCAGCGCGGTCCTTGAAGGAACAGCAGACTTTGGTATGGTAGCCCGTACTGTCAAGGATGAAGAAAAGGAAGCTTTAGGTGACGGCTATCAGGAATTTGTTGTCGCCAAAGATGCCCTTACAGTTTCGGTAAATGCGGCAAATCCGATCGCTGAGAAGATGGACAGCATGGACACAGAGACGATCCGCAAGATATTCTCAGGCGAGATCACGAAGTGGAGTGAAGTCGATGCTTCTCTGTCCGATGATGCGATCAACGTATATATCCGCGACCTTTCCGGCGGTGCTTATGAAGTGTTCCAGAAAGCTATCATGGGTGACAGCCAGATCACTGCACAGGCGACCCAGTCCGCATCCATGACAGAACTGGCTACCAATGTTGCGGGCGATCCGAACGGTATCGGTTATGTTGGATTCGGTGCTTATAACAAGGCCAATGCCGATAGCCGGGTCCTTTTCGCTATGAAGGTCGATGGTGTCGAGGCCAGCGAGGAGACGATCCTGAGCGGAGACTATAAGGTCCAGAGACCGGTCCTCTTCTGCACGGGCAATGAGATCACACCGATCCAGCAGGCGTTCATTGACTATGTATACTCCGAAACAGGATACAAGGTTGTCGAGGAGAACGGCTATATTCCGGCATTCCAGCCGTAATAGGTGTGACGTGTCGGTGTGAGGTAGGAATTTGCAAATATAACGGGGGGTCGTATCATGCGGCAGCCCCGTTTTTATCGCAGCTGGAGCTGGTCGGGATTATGCAGCATTCACGATTGCGGAATGAAAGTGCAGAGCGCTTGCTTTTGCGATAATACTAAGGATCAGATACGGATGAGAAGAGTCACGAACACGCTATTTATAATTATTCTTTCGATATTGACGGTCATTACGCTTGCCGCGCTGGGATTTGTCATTATATTTATAGTCAAAGAAGCGCTGCCCACATTTGATGACGTATCAATCGGCGAGTTCCTGTTCACAGACAAGTGGATGCCCGTCGAGGGTCTGGGAATCGCAGTGCAGTTTGGTATTTTCAACTTTATCGCAGCCACCGTCTATGTCTCTTTCCTTGCAATGCTGATTGCAGTTGTCGTCGGCCTTGGCGCGTCACTGTACCTGTCCTGCGTTGCGTCTGAGCGGATGCGGGGGATTATGTATCCGTTCATAGACCTTCTTGCAGGTATTCCGTCGGTCGTCTATGGATTCATAGGGCTTACTGTCTTAGTCAGACTATTTCTCAAAGCCGGTGTGCACACAGGTTCCTGTGTGCTGGCCGCTGCGATACTGCTCGCTGTCATGCTGCTTCCGTACCTCGTTTCATCATGCAGTGAGACGCTGCTCAAGAATAAGGAAGCATACCTGCGTGCAGGAAATGCGCTTGGCGTAGATAAATGGTATACGATATCCGCAGTCATTATTCCTGCATCCTGGAAGAATATCCTTGCCGCAATGATACTCGCTATAGGAAGGGCGATGGGGGAGACGATGGCGGTCATGATGGTCATGGGAAATGCCAATATTTTTCCGAAGCTTCTCGGTAAGAGTGAGTCGATCGCAGCCCTGATCGCGCTCGAAATGGGAACCGCCGTGAACGGAAGCACGCATTTTCATGCTTTGTATGCGGCAGGTCTTGTGCTGATCATTATTCTGCTCATCATCAATATCGGAATCAACGTAGTCCGCAGGAAACTGCTGTGAGAGAGGGGAATATGCATATTCGAGGATTACTTACAAAAATATGGGCATATACGGGAATTATTATTGTCTCGGCTGTGATCGTCTTTCTCTTTTCGTTCATCTTTATAAAAGGGGGTTCGACCATCAGCTGGGAGTTTTTAACAAAACCTCCGGCGGGGCTCGTCCTCGGGTCTGAGGGCGGCATTTTTCCGGCAATCACCGGCAGTCTTGCTTTTACGGCAACGGCGATCCTGATCGGAGCCGTGCCCGCGATAGCGACAGCCCTGTACCTTGTGTTTTTCTGCAGGAATAAAAAGGCAGAAAATCTGATACACCTTGTAGTACAGTGTATTGCCGGAATCCCGTCCATCGTTCTGGGGCTTTTCGCTTACAGCCTGTTCGTCAGAGATCTGAAGTTCGGAAGATGTATATTGTCGAGCGGTATTGCCCTGGGTATAATGGTCCTGCCCTTTATAGAGGTCCGAGCGGAGAAGGCTTTCAGAGAACTGTCCCCGGCCATGATCCAGTCTGCCTATGCGCTCGGATGTACGAAGACGCATACGATCTGGACCGTCGTCCTGCCCGCCTGCAGAGGAGAGCTCTTCTCCGGGATCATCCTTGGCGGCTGTTATGCGATGGGAGCGACGGCGCCGATGATTTTCACCGGAGCTGTTGCATACGCGGCCAACCCTACGAGCCTGTTGAGGCCTGCTATGGCTCTGCCGCTTCACCTGTATCTTCTGGTAGCGCAGGGCGCAACTTCGCTCGACATGGCATATGGGACCGCTCTTGTCATGATGGCGGTCATTCTTGTAAGCAACATGTTCGTGACGATATACGCAAGAAGGAGACAGCGTTCATGGAAACAGCAATGAAAATAAGAAATATCAGCGTATCCTATGATGGAAAGAAGGCTGTGAATGATGTCTCTCTCGATTTTGGGAGGAATTGTATAACTTCGATCATCGGCCCGTCCGGGTGTGGCAAGACGACTCTGCTCCTTGCGCTCAACGGTCTGATCAGCGAGAATGCCGGTGCCAAGGTAAGCGGAGAGATTTTTTTGGGTGACAGGAGGACGGATACGATTCCGCAGGAGGAACTTCGAAGACGTGTTGGTCTGGTTTTCCAGACGCCGATGCCATTCCCCTTCTCCGTGTATAAAAATCTTACCTACGCGCCGAAATACTACGGAATTCGAAGCAAAAAGGATCTCGACCAAATAGTAAAGGGAAAACTGGAGATGGTCGGTCTTTATGACGAGATCAGGGATGAGCTCGGCAAGAGCGCGCTCAAGTTTTCCGGGGGTCAGCAGCAGAGAATATGTATCGCGAGAGCTCTCACTGCCGAGCCTGATGTCCTGCTTCTCGATGAGCCCTGTTCTGCGCTTGATGTCAGGAGTATCTCAGTCATAGAGGAGACCTTGCGCAAACTAAAAGAAAAGTATACGATTATTATCGTTACTCACAACATTGCACAGGCCAGACGGCTGTCGGACCGGGTCGCTTTCTTAAAGGACGGAAATCTTATTGAGGAGGGGGACGCGGATTATTTTTTCAGAGAGCCCAGGGAAGCGCAGACAAGAGAGTTTTTGAAAGGAATATACGGATGATCACGATAGATATTCCCGGAAGAGATATCATCACAATTGAGTATCTTGTGCTTGATTATAACGGAACCGTGGCGGAGGACGGGAGACTCATAGATGGCGTCGAGGAGAGAATGAGAGCCCTAAGGAAACTCGTGGATATATATGTGCTGACGGCGGACACGTACGGAACCGTGCGCGCTCAGTGTGGACCGATCGGCGTGCATGTGGAGACCTTCCCCCGGGCAGGAGCCGCCGAGTGCAAGCTTGAGATCGTCAGAAGACTGGGCGGTCATGTCATGTGTGTCGGCAACGGCTTTAATGATGTCCTTATGTTTGACGCGGCGGATCTTTCTGTCGCCGTGATCGAGAAGGAGGGAACATACGCGGGGCTCATAGCGCATGCGGATATTGTGACGCGGAGCATTATCGACGCTTTTGACCTGCTGATCAGGACGGACAGAATGAGGGCGACCCTCAGAACATGACAACAAAAGCATTGCAAATAAGGGCAGCCCTCTGCGTTTATCGGTCGATGATGAAATGCAGCATTTTCAGGAACTTATCTGTTGCAGTCTCGGTATCATAAGGCTCTTTTTTCGAAGACAGATTTTCATCGGAACTGTCGTCATGAATGCGGACGTGGTCGAGCAGAAATTCTTCCAGAGTGCTGACCACGATGTAATTTGCCAAATGGATAGTGTCCTCTGTAATACGGGTGCTCGAATCGCCGATAAGGGGGTCCATGAGACTCTGACAGCGATTATACATATTGTTCCCGAAGAACATATCGCTGACCAGGAGAGTATGCTCATTCCTCTGTTCCGGGAACAGCTCATAGTACTCATTTATAAGATCGGTCAGCTGATTTTTGTATTTGCCGAAAAAGAAATTGTAGAACAGGGCCGGCTGGGAGAACGCGTGTCGGCAGAAACATTCCCAGATAGCATAGAACAAGCCTAGAGGGGTGAGATCAAGGTGCCGGATCTGTGTGAGATCGTTGCTGTAGGGCTGCAGAAAGCGCACAGAAGCCAGAGCCAGAAGCCAGTCGGCGTCCTGAAAGTAAGAATAGATCGTTGAGTTGTGAAAACCGGCTGTATCCGCAATCTTGCGGATGGAGATAGATTTAAAAGGCTGCGTCCGGATCAGTTCCGCCGCTGCCTCCACAAAGGCGCGTTTGCGCTGATAATATAAATTAGGATTGTTTTTGTGAATCATGAATGAGCTCCCGGCTATTTAAATGGTATGCCTCAAAATGAGATTTCCACATCTTTCAGGACAGTGGGAAGCAGTTCGGTTTCAGTGGGGGGACGGATCCCCCGTGAAGAGTGTGCTTCGGAGATTCGGAATAGGTGCCGAATGATCCGGGTCTGCAGGTGAGTCTCAAAGGTGTGTATGATTAACGTATTGTTCAGGGGTCTTTTGACTCTAATTTCATAATATAATATATATATAGATTTTTGCAATAGGTAGAGTGCGAATATGGTCATATGTGATGAAAAAAGAATGTGATTCCCATTTATTCATGTGTGATTTGCAGATATCGCCACTCTTCCTGTCAGAAAATATCCAAAAAGAAGGAGGTCATTTGATGAATCAGATGGGAATCCGGGAACCGGAAAAACGTGTCTTCTGGACGCGTCAGGCTGTCCAGGCTGCGGAGGAACTGCAGAATAACGGAATATATCGGGTCAAAAAGGAGTATATAGAAAAGAAAAATGACACGATTGCGGAATTCTATCTGAAACTGTACCGGTGGTACACTAAAGAAGCGACCCGCTATATGGACATTACGGCAGAGTATCCGATCTGGCTCAGCATGTCCGAGGAGAATATGCTTCAGCCGGTCGAGGGGACCGTCATCTTCGAACTGGAAATCCCGCAAGATCAGTATCTTTTGTGTAATTATGATGCATGGGGATATATTGTCAATTATTTTTATGTGCCGCTCGATGAGGCAGACCGCATCCGCCATACCGGGGAGCTTCGGCGATATGGAATTGGCAGCGATGATGAGCTCCTGCTGACGTCAAAAGGCAATTTCTATCCTCTTCTTAAGAGAGAAATCACAAATAGCTGGAGCCGTGCGTTCACGCTGCCGCCCAGGGATCCGGTTACGGGCCTCGTGGCGACGGCGTGGGAGATCCGTAAGGAGTGGGTCAGGGAGATCCGCCGCTTTGATGATGAATGCTTTGCAGCCGGTAACGAACTGTGAGATGCAGCCTGTCTGAGCTGTTAAGCTGAGAATGCTCCGGGGGAGCGCGGAAGTTTTGTAATTGGCCGGCGGAGGTCATGGAGGTGAGAATATGCGTATGTGGACAGCACAGGCGCCGATCGTCGATGAGACGCTTATGCGCGATCAGGTCTATTATGTCAAAGAGGAGTATGTAAGGAAAAAGTATGGGGACACGGCGTGGATCTTCCGGACGGCGTATACCTTTCTTGTTCGTGAAATGGAGCGGAGAGTGCCAAAGCCCCTTAAAGCGGAAAGTCCTGTATGGATCTTCAGGGACAGGAACAGAGTTTTCTGCCCCGCAGACGCCATCCTCTATGAGCTTGAGATCCCCCGGGAAGAGATGATCATTTTTGACCTTCGCAAGTGGCAGGATATCCTTTCGCTTCGGCCTCTGGGGCCCGGACGGGAAGAGATTCTTGCGGATATGAAAAGGCAGGGAGTGGGTGATACGACGGATGTATTTGCACGCCCGTTCTATCCGCTTCTTCGAAGACAGATCACGGACAGCTGGAAAGACCTTCTGCAGGCCGAAGAGCCGGAGGAGACCTGGCAGCAGGGGGCGGTATGGCAGCTGAAGAAAGAGTGGGTCGTGGAGAGAAAAGGTTAAATGACCGGCAAAATTCATATATAGAATATTGCTATTAATTGTATTTTAAGATAAATAAGCGCGCTTATTGACTTTTGCTATTAGTTACATTACACTGATAGTAAGTAATAAAGCGCGCTTATTTTATGTAGTATGTCAATTGGCGGAAGCAATGAGGAACCGCCTTCGGACATAGATCGGACACCTTAACGGCAAGACCGTTAAGTGCCCAAAATCTCCGGGCAGGAGCAGTTATTCTTGCCCGGTTGGAGTCTCTGTAAATCTCCGGGATGTCCGGGAGTACAGGGCTTCGGCAGCATAAACTATACAAACTTATGGAAAGGAGGAGGATGATTTCTTGAAACTCGAAATTGGTAATTTTTATGTAAATGAAATCGTTTTCGGAGATGAATTATCCTTCAAAGACGGCGTTCTGACCATCAACAAAGAAGAAGCTCTCGCGATGGTAAGAGAAGACGACCGCATCACGGAAGCTGAGCTTTATATCGTAAAGCCCGGCGACGAAGTCCGTCTGTGCCCGGTCAAAGAAGCTATTGAACCCCGTACAAGACTTGACGGCAAGGGACTTTTCCCGGGCTACACAAGCCCGCTGCGCCAGTCCGGAAATGGCGTGCTCCATGCTCTCAAGAACTGCAGTGTTCTCGTAGTAGGAAGACACTGGGGCGGATTCCAGGACGGTATCATCGACATGAGCGGCTCGGGCCAGAAGCATACATACTTCGGCGGCCTCAACAATATTGTTCTTGTAGCGGACACCAATGAGGAGTTCGAGCGCTATGAGCAGCAGAAGAAGAACGACGCTCTGAGACGTGCAGGCCACAAGCTTGCTGAGTTCATCGGCAAGTGCGTCAAGGATCTGACTCCGGAAGACACAGACGTCTACGAATCTACTCCGATCACAAAGAGATCTGCAGAAATCAACGCACTGCCCTCTGTTGTGGCAGTCCTTCAGCCCCAGTCCCAGATGGAAGCCCTCGGCTACAATGATCTTGTCTATGGCTGGGATATGAATAAGTATCTTCCGACTCTGATGAGTCCGCAGGAGATCCTGGACGGCGCGCTTGTATCCGGATCCTTCATGCCGTGCTCATCTAAGTGGTCAACATACGATTTCCAGAACTATCCGATCCTGAGAGCTCTCATGGCAGAGGATGGAACAGACTACAACTTCCTCGGCGTTATCATGGCGAACCTGAACGTCGCTATGGATCAGAAGGAACGCGCAATCCAGTTCATCGTTCAGACAGCGACAGAACTCGGCGCTGATTTCGCACTGGTCACAGAGGAAGGCTACGGCAACCCGGACGCAGACTATGTCGGCGCGATCGCCGCTCTTGAGACTGCGGGCATCAAGGTCGTCGGTGTTGCAAATGAATGCACAGGCCGCGACGGCGCTTCTCAGCCGCTCGTCACTCTGGATGAGAAGATCCATGCAATGGTTTCTACCGGCAACGTATCGGAACTTATTGAACTTCCTCCGATGAAGGTCGTCCTCGGCGAGCTTGAAGCTCTCGGCAGAGACGGTAACTCCGGCGGTTGGGAAGGTGACGAGGTTCTCGGACCTTCTGTAAGACCCGACGGCTCCATCATCATGGAAGACAATGGCCTGTTCTGCGGTGATATGACTGTAGGCTGGTCACACAAGACAATGAAAGATTTCTGATAAAGGAGAAATAGCATGAGCAAAAAGGCGATTATTTACGTCAATCAGTTCTTCGGCCAGCTCGGCGGCGAAGATACTGCAGGCGTAGGCCCGTCCATCCACGAAGGACAGATCGGCCCGGCCATGGCGTACAATACGCAGCTGAAAGATTGTGATGTAACACATACGATCATCTGCGGCGATAATTATATGGGATCCAATACGGAAGATGCCGTTGCGCAGATTCTCGGATTCCTTGAAAATCTTGAGTTCGACATCTTTATTGCAGGTCCGGCATTCAACGCCGGCCGTTACGGCGTTGCGTGCGGTACGATCTGCAAGGCAGTGAAAGACAAATTCGGCGTTCCGGTCATCACTTCCATGAACCAGGAGAATCCGGGTATGGAAATGTTCCGCAAGGACATCATCATCATGAAGGGTGGCAATATTGCTTCCAAGATGAGAAAAGACCTCGCGGCAGTCGTCAAGGTCGCCAATAAGATGCTTGCCGGCGAAGAAGTCGGCCCGGCAGCTGACGAAGGCTACTTCCCGACAGGACGTCGTCATCAGGTATTTATCGAAGAGAACGCAACAGACCGCTTCATGAAGATGCTCCGCGCACGTATTCATGGAGAAGAGTTCGTCTCCGAGCTGATCGTTCCGAAGCTTGACCGCGTCCCGATCGCGGCTCCGGTGAAGGATCTTAAGACAGCTAAGGTTGCTCTTCTTACGACCGGTGGTATCGTTCCGGTGGACAATCCGGACCGTATCCAGTCCGCATCCGCCACACGCTGGGGCAAGTACGATATCACAGGTATGGACAGGCTCGAGGGCGGCGTCTTCAAGACGATCCACGCCGGATTCGATCCTGCTGCTGCAAATGCTGACCCGAACGTCATCATGCCGATCGACGTTCTTCGCGCCATGGAGAAGGAAGGTGTATTCGGAACCCTTCATCAGTACTTCTACTCAACTGTCGGTACAGGAACGACAGAGAAGGAAGCTTCGAGAATGGCCAAAGAAATTCTGCCATTACTGCAGGCCGACAATGTCGACGCATGCATAATGGTAAGTACGTGAGGGACCTGTACACGTTGCGGTGCAACGATGGTCAAAGAAATTGAGCGTGCCGGTATCCCGATCGTTCATATGTGCAATATTGTTCCTGTTTCCAAGACAGTCGGCGCGAACCGAATCGTTCCGACAATCTCTATCCCGTATCCGCTGGGCGATCCTGCTACTTCCAAAGAAGATCAGTGGAAGCTGCGTTATCACAGAGTCAGAGTTGCTCTGGAAGCGCTTGCAACTGATATTGAGGAGCAGACAGTATTCCCGGTATAATCAGAAGTCTGATTTTTGTGTGATGTGGTCGCTGAAGTCAGGCTCGAACAACCGTGTCAGCGACCGCATCCTGAATACTCTGCTCCAAGATGTCCCTGTAAATAATAAAATGGACATAGTGGGGTAATGAGATAAAAAGAGTACACGCACTCGATTTGAGCTCGATCCTGTCATGTCCTTTTACGTAATAAAGACATAATGGGGAAGAGACTATGAAAAAAAACGAATTTAATACAATTTTTATTGTTTCATTAGTTATCTGCGTTGTGATCGCAGTATGGGCAGTCGGTTTCAATGCCAGCTTCACAGTGGCGGCCGGAGCGATGTTCTCGTTCTTTACAACAAAATTCGGCTGGCTGTATCTGGCATCCATGCTGGCATTTGTATTTTTCTCGATTTTCATCGCGTTCAGCAAGTATGGTAATATCACACTTGGGCAGGACGGTGAGGAACCCGAGTACAGTACAATGACATGGTTCGCCATGCTGTTCGGATGCGGCATGGGAGTAGGCCTTGTTTTCTGGGGTGTCGCGGAACCGATTTCATTTTACGTTTCACCGGCAGCCGGCATTGATCCGGAGACACCGGCGGCAGCGAATTTTGCGCTGAAGGCCGCCTTTATGCACTGGGGTGTTTCACCTTGGGCAAATTATGCTATAATTGGATTGGGTCTTGCATATTTTGGCTTCCGCAGGAAGAAAAATGCAATGATCAGCTCAACACTGGAACCCCTGCTCGGTGCCAGGGCGAAGGGCCTTATCGGCACGATCGTCGACGTTCTCGCTGTATTTGCGACCGTCGCCGGCGTTGTCACCTCCCTCGGACTTGGCGTTATGCAGATCAACTCGGGTCTTAACATGGTCCTCGGAATTCCCTCGACCCTGGTGATTCAGATCATAATTATCATTATCATCTCCTTCATCTACATCTCGACGGCGGCGGCCGGTATCGAGAAGGGAATTGCCGTCATCTCCGACATCAACCTGTACCTGTTCGTGGGTCTTATCATAGCCGGTTTTGTGCTCGGCCCGAAGATGGAGATCCTCAACGGTTTTATCGGAGGCATCGGCTCTTATCTGCAGGATTTCATCAAGGATTCGCTCCTTGTCAATGCCTACGGCGATAACAGCTGGACATTTGACTGGAGAATTTTCTACTGGGCATGGTTCATCGCGTGGGCTCCGTTCGTCGGCGTTTTCATTGCGAGAATTTCCAAAGGCAGGACGATCCGGGAATTCATTCTCGGCGTCGCACTTGTGCCCGGCCTGACATCTATCGTTTGGTTCTCCATTTTCGGATGCCTCGGCCTGCACCTTGCTGATACCGGTGTTCTGACACATGAGCAGCTTGCGGCAATCGCCTCGGCGCCGGAGACCGGACTGTTCACGGTACTGCAGTATTATCCGCTCACGAAGCTCATTTCGATCGTAGCGATCATACTGCTCAACACATTCTTTATTACCTCTGCGAACTCCGGCACATTCGTTCTGTCGATGCTTACGACAGACGGCGATCCGAACCCGCCGAAGAATAAGATGATTATTTGGGGCGTTATTCAGTCCGTCATGGCAATCGGCATGATGCTGGCCGGTGGACTTAAGCCGCTGCAGACGATCTCCCTTGCGGCAGCTTTCCCGTTCATCTTCATCATGTTCGCCGAGATGGCTTCACTGGTCATCGCGCTGAAAGAGGAAAAAGTGTAAATTACGGCATTGATTCCGCATATTACGGCGGATAGATGCCGGGATTATGGAGGAAAGAAAAATGGGCAAGTTATATGATGTCGTCATCCTCGGTGCTGGTCCCGGCGGACTGGCTGCCGGACTGTATGCGGGACGTGCCAGAATGTCAACCTTGATTATTGAGAAAGGTGTTGACGGCGGACAGATCGCGATCACGAACGAGATCGAGAATTATCCCGGTCAGATCGTGGACGAAGAAGAGTCAGGGCCATCCCTGATCGAGCGCTTTACAAAACAGGCGGAAAAATTCGGATGCGAAAGAGTTCACGACACAATCGAGAAAATTGAGGTCGATGGAGATATCAAGAAGCTCATCGGCAGCGACGGAACTTATGAAGGAAAGACTCTGATCATTGCGACAGGCGCTTACCCGAGACCGATCGGCTGCGAAGGCGAGAAGGAATTCCTGGGCAAGGGCGTATCTTACTGCGCGACTTGCGATGCGAACTTCTTCGAAGACTTTGAAGTTTATGTTGTCGGCGGCGGCGACGCGGCTGTGGAAGAGGCAATCTACCTGACAAAGTTTGCCAGGGACGTTACTGTTATTCATCGTCGTGATGAGCTGCGTGCAGTAAAATCCATTCAGGAGAGAGCGTTCAAGGTCCCGAATCTTCACTTTATGTGGAACTCCGTCGTTGTAAAGCTTGACGGTGACGACATTCTTCAGAAGATGACTGTAAAGGACACAAAGACCGGCGAACTCAGAGAATATGAGTGCGATCCGGATGACGGTATGTTCGGTGTCTTCGGATTCATCGGAAGAGTTCCGAATACAGCTATCCTTGAAGGAAGCGGAATCGAACTGAATAAAGCCGGTTACATCCCGACGGATGATGACATGTGCACAAATATTCCGGGTGTTTTCGCGGCAGGCGATGTTCGCGTGAAGAGCCTTCGTCAGGTCGTTACAGCAGCCGCGGACGGTGCGATCGCAGCAACACAGGCAGAAAAATATATTAACGAAAATGCCAATAAGTGGGCATAAAGTGTATCTTAGTACTGTGATTCCAATTAAGATCCATTGAGGAGGTATATTAAAAATGTTGGAAGTTGATAAGAAAACATTTGAAGCTGAAGTTCTGCAGGCAGAGGGATATGTATTCGTAGACTTTTACGGTGACGGATGCGCACCCTGCATGGCGCTTATGCCGTTCGTTCATTCGCTCGCGGACAAGTATGAAGGCAAGCTGAAATTCTGTGCGCTCAATACGACAAAGGCCCGCCGTGTCGCGATCGGACAGAAGGTCCTCGGACTTCCGGTCATGGCTATTTATAAAGATGGCGCGAAGGTCGAAGAGCTGGTCAAGGACGATGCTACAGAAGAGTCGATCGGTAAGATGGTCGAGAAGTACGTGGCAATGGTATAATATTTCATGATCGTATTGTTCTTTGCCGGTACGCCGGAGAGAACTTGCGAAATATATGCGGTTGTAACAGTTGATCAATTCCATAACAGGAAAGGAGGAGAAGATGGCTATTTTAAAAGATAAAAAAGTAGTTATCATCGGAGACCGTGACGGCATTCCGGGGCCTGCAATTAGCGCCTGTGTAGAGACTGCCGGCGGCGAAGTGGTGTTCGCATCTACCGAGTGCTTCGTTTGAACGAGCGCGGGTGCGATGGACCTGGAGAATCAGAAGAGAGTAAAAGAGTTTGCTGACAAGTATGGTGCTGAGAACGTTGTTGTTATTCTTGGCGCAGCAGAAGGTGAAGCAGCAGGTCTTGCTGCTGAGACCGTTACAGCAGGCGATCCTACTTTCGCAGGTCCATTGACAGGGGTCCAGCTTGGACTCACGGTTTATCATGTATGCGAACCCGAAGTAAAAGACGAGTTCGACCCGGCTGTTTATGATGATCAGATCAGCATGATGGAAATGGTTCTTGATGTTGATGATATCATCGAAGAAATGTCTGGTATCAGGGATGAGTACTGCAAGTATCTGTAATATATAAGAAAAGGCAGTAAGTTTTTCTGACAAAACAGGGCGAGGGAGAGGCGATGACTTGACCTCGCCCTTATTGCATAAAAATCAGTCTCGGAAATAGTGAAGGGGCGTCACATTTTCCGAGGATCGCAGGAGATGTAGGGGACTGACATAATGACAAACCCCTAAAAACTGAAAGACTCGTGCGATCTCATCATTATCGCTCCGGAATGGTGGGAAATATGAATAGTGTAATCAAGGGTGCAAGCTTTATCCTTGCACATACTCCGGATCTGATGCTTCACAACGGATCAACACAGACAACAGAAGTAATTGTCAATCCTGAATCTGAATATCTTAAAGAGATGAGAAATCATGTCCGCCCGTTCGAGAAAGTCGTGGACTACTGGCCGAACCAGGTATATATCGGCAATGCTACTCCGGACGATCTTGCGAAGGTGGAATTCCCATATTATGACAAGTCCATGGAAGGAGCTGACCGCTATGGCAAGTTCGGCGAAATCATGCCGGAAGCGGAATTCTATCTTCTGACACAGGCGTGCGACGTATTCGAAGTATTCCATATGGACAAAGAATTTGTCGCAGCTCACAAGGCGGAACTTGAAGCTGATCCGCTGATCACCGCCGACATTATGGCAAGAGTTGCAGACGGCATGGATATCGCTGAGATCAAAGCTCTTGTTGAGAGCGGCGCGGCAGAAGCGATTTACTATAAGGATGAGCTGGTTGGCTGCTGCAAGAGAGCGCATGATATCGACGAGAACCTTTCCGCGGAAGTCATGCTGGAGAACCTGACGAACAAGGCGACCAGTGTTCTTTCGATTCTCCACGGCCTCAAGGTGGCAGGCATCGGCGCCGGCGACATTGAGTATGTGATCGACTGCTCCGAGGAAGCCTGCGGCGACGTCAATCAGCGCGGCGGCGGCAACTTTGCGAAGGCAGCAGCTGAAATTGCAGGTCTTAATAACGCGACAGGTTCCGACTCCAGAGGTTTCTGCGCCGGTCCGTCCCACGCGATGATCGAGGCTGCGTCCCTTGTC
>JAZRKZ010000046.1:0-15597 GCA_045646565.1 Lachnospiraceae bacterium | reverse complement strand
AAGCTGTATTGTCTTCCTAAGACCGCTTGGCCTCCGACTTCGAGAATCTTCGGTACCGGAATCGGTTACTATGTCAGTTACGGCGCTATTGTGCTCGGCGTGATGGCGGCGTGGTACGGAGCATGGTCAATAATGCAGCGTGTGTAAAACGGCGCGGGTCCGAATATGCCCCGCGCTGATTATTTCTATGAAAGAAGACAAATGACGGAAGGCAAAGCGACAATAAGTGCTGCTTTCGATTTCGACTATATCGACAAGCGGGAAGGTTCGGACTTTGTGAGCCGGATTCCGCGACCGGAAAGGATACCTTCATGACAAAGACAGACTATGAACTGCTTACCGGGCAGGCCCTCTGCCGCCCGATTCACGGAGGATGACCGCGCGGGGCTTGAGATGCTTGTCGCGATGCTGAAAAAGCAGCTATAAAAGCATATACTCAGGGGGAGCAGAAAAGCAGTGCAGGGCTTATCGACCCTGCGCCGCCTGTTGTTTTCTGAGGTGTATGCTGAGGATGATCCGTATTAGATTATTCCGGAAGACCAAGGATTCTTCCTGCCATCCAGCCGTGGTCCGGAGAATCGATCTCATACCATGTTCTGCCGTCTGAATCGTTGTGCTGGGATCTTCCTGTCGTTGTTACCCATGTGCCGTTCGGATAAGAAGTGATACGCTCATAAGAGGTACCGGGGCCGCATCTCAGAACGCCGTTCTGTACTGTGCGTGTGTTGACCTGTCTCCATTCGCCGCCTGCTATGTCCTCAAGTGCTTCAACATTGATCTTGTTCATTTCTGTCATGATTTTTATCTCCTTTATTTATCTGATATTTTTTGAATTTTTCTTTTTTAGCGGGCTTCCTTTGGCCCTGACATTTATATATACGAGAGACTATTGGGGAGGGACAAAAGAATTTGCCAAACTAAATTAGATCTCATTTACCAAACTATCAGCACGCCGCCTGTTCATTTCTGCGATTCAGACTGCTTTCTAACGCAGATTTCAGGATTTTTAGCAGGTGAATTGAAATGAAATTAACAGCTTCACCTGCCGACATGTAAAATATGTAAAACACAACTAAAAAAGAAGGACCCCGGGCTCGTGTGTGAACCCTGATCCTTCTTGTATCGGGACTATGTTACTTCACAGCCCCTCAGTCTTTTTTGATTATTTGATCAGCGCGCGGACGATCTTACCTGTTGAATTCCTCACGAACGGCTCCGTTCTCACCTCTATTTTCTTCAACTGCCGATAGACCGGCTCGCCCTTATTCACTTTGTCGACCAAAGCTTTGAAATACTCTTCCGGCGCATGCGCTTCCGGCTCCGGATAGATCTGCACCGCAAGCAGGTTGTCCTTCTCGTAGACGACCGCCTCGGCAACAGCAGGATCCGTGAGCAGCTTATCCTCAAGTTCCTCCGGGGAGATATTCTCGCCGCTCGATGTGATGATCAGATTCTTTGTCCTTCCTGTGATGTAGAGATAGTGATCATCGATCCGACCGATATCGCCTGTGTGGAACCAGCCGCCCCTGAAGGCTTCTTCCGTCTCCTTCTCCATCTTGTAATAGCCGAGCATGACGTTGTCGCCCTTTACCAGGATCTCGCCGTCCTCATCGATCCTGACCTCACAGCCATGAAGGATCGGTCCAACGGAACCGTCCGCATAATCGTGAACGCGATTGACCGCCAGCACCGGCGAGCACTCTGTGATGCCGTAACCGTTCAGCAGATTGATGCCGAACCCACGGAACATCTGTACATACATCGGCTGGAGCGGAGCGCCGCCGCAAATAATGTCATCGAGAGCGCCGCCGCAGGCGCCTTTCACCATCTCGGGCGTAAGCTGGCCTCCGGCCCGCCTGCCGAGATTTCTGAACTGCTTCGTAAATGTCTCAATAATCATCGGAACAACAAAAAGACACTTCGGCTTTGCGATCTGTATATCCCGCATAATGTTCCTCATGTTGGTCACGATGTAGCATGGCTGATTGTAATTGAAGACCATCAGATGGCCGACGACCAGACCGAACATGTGGTGCATCGGGAGTGGGGACAGACCCGGTCCTTCGAGGCAGTAGTTACCGCAGGCCTGGTTGATATTTGCCGCAATATTCTTCTGGCTCAGCATGACGCCCTTGGGAACGCCTGTTGTGCCCGATGTAAATACCAGGGCGCACATTTTATCGACATCTATTTCAAGATCCGCATAAGTGTGATCGCCCGCAGCGATCAGCTTCTTCCCCTCTGCGATCCATTCCGCCGCTTCCGTAAGCGGAAGACCGGTGAAGCCCGGGATATTCGCTTCAAACGCCGGGATCGCCGGTGCAAATTCCTTTGAATAGGCAAGAATGCCGCAGTCGCCGGAGACGAGCAGCCTGATCGTATTCTCCACCGGCTGTCTTGCGTCCATGGGCAGGATCACATTGCCGCTGTTCGCTACTGCGAAAAACGTGACCAGCCACTCGTAGGAATTCACCCCGAGCAGGGCAACGTGCGTCCCGTCCTTGATCCCCCGGGACAGCAGGCAGGTGGCGCATGCCGCAACGTCATCGCGGAACTGCGCGTAGGTTACCGTTACCAGGCTGCCGTCGTCGCCCGTAAAAAAGAATGCTGTTCCGTCCGGGTTCTCGCCGGCCCGCAGGTCAATTAAATGACGCAGGTCTTCAACCTGCGTCAACTCGTATATGGGATATGCCTTCATCTATTCTTCTCCAGAAACTCTTCAACGTCCTTGACTGTATGGAATTCCACGATCTGTTCATCCGGGATAGAGATGCCATACATGTCCTCAAAATCCGCGACAATAGTAAGTACATCGAACGAATTGAGTTCAAGATCGTCGATCAGGTTAGAGTCCTCATTGATCTGTTCCGGCGGAACATCTGTGTACTGTGATAATTCGTCAATAATTTCCTGAAGCATTCGGCTCCTCCTTGAAAATAATAATCATTAATCAACTGTGTTATTTTAACGATGCTGAAATCATAATAGCTGAAATGAACAGCGACTTCAATAGTAATTTCCGCTCCCGGTGTTAATAATACACTCGATTTCCGTCGTCGTCGTAATAATAGTCGCCTTCACGATCTTCGTAATCCTGTTCGTCGTAATCTTCTTCGTTCTGCCACTCGTCAGCTTCGGCCTGCTCCGCCGCCTCCGCAGCTGCCGCTTCAGCGGCTGCAGCCGCTTCTTCCGCGGCGATTTCGTCATTGGAAGGCATGACGTAGAGATAGGCAATCGCAGGGATCACGTTGAGATTGACGCCGAAAATTCTCGCGAAATACGACATATCCACCGGAAGCGTTCCGGCTCCGGTCATGATCGAGACTGCCGGCACGTTCCGCTCGGAGACAAAGTATTCGGCCATGCCGCCCGCGACCCGGTTGGTATAGTGGGATTCAGCCGCCATCGGATAATTTGTCAGCGCCTTCAGAGTCTCCGCCAGATTGGTCTCCGCAGTCAGAACATCGCCTTCCGCACCGTAATTCCACACGATCCGGTCGCCCGGCGAGTGTACGCCGATGACTGCCGCGATCGGGTACGCGTTGGCAAGCGCGACTATTGCCTGCGTCTCCGCTTCGCTGACGGCGGCGGAACCCTTGTAGCCGTCCATCGAAGGTGCATTCACATTGTTCTCCAGAGCTTCCCAGCCGACATTGAAATTCTTGTTGAGGTCGACGCCGTTCGCGTTGGCTTTGAACTTTGTCTGATATTCTTCAAACGTACCGTATACCTTTCCTTCCGCCTTATCAAGTTCATAACACAGATTGACGACTGTCTTCGCGGCGTCCGTGCGCAGGCCGTCGACGCCGAGCTGCGAGACCGTCACGCCGTCCGGGTTGGCCATGGGCAGCATATGGAAGCATACATTTGAAAAAATGTCGCCGTACGTCTTGTCCGCGTAAGAGCCTCCGTTCATCATGGTCGTCAGGATATACTCGATCTGACGCATGGCAAGCTGGGTATTGATATGTTCGCTGCCGTGCTGGGAGTAAGCCACAATAAAGTGGCGTTCGGCGTTCGGATTGCCGATGACGGCGTCGTAAATAGCCCTGCCGTCTTTTGTCGAGCCGATCGTATTGACCATGAACAGATTGGAAAAACGGACCGACAGGAAATAGAGGTCGCGGACCATCCGCTCATAAGTGTACAAGACGCCGGACTCTGTCCTGACGATCTCCTGCCCCTCCTTGGGCATCTCGGGAAGATACTGGGAGAGATCGCGCGTTGAGACGTCGCCGACATCCGCCGGATCAGCCATATACGCGAGCGCGGACTGAACGGCAGGATTGCCCAGCCTGTCGTACACCGATACTTCCGCCTTCGCGACGGACTCCGGATCCGGCACACTCTGCGCGGGGACCTCGACCGAACTGTCATAATCGGAGCTGTCCACATTGCCTTTGATCGCTCTCGACATCCTTGACGCCGTGAATGTGACAAGCACAATCAGAAAAACAGCAGCAAAAAGCACCCCCATCGCGATGAGGAAACCGGACGTGCTCATTTTTCCGTCGTCATTTTTTATTTTTTCCTTGATCTCGTCAATATCTATCATATCTTCCGCGTCCGCAGGAGTCGGGGCTGCTGCCTGCCTGACCGGCTCCACCTTTTTCTTCTTCCGTCTCCACCTGGAAAACAGTCTTCCCGCAGGTTCCTTTTCCGGTTCCTTTTCCGGCTTCTTTTTCGATTCCGCAAGGACAAAGCCCGGCACATCGATCTGCTTCTCCTTGCGCTTCCTGACCTCATCGAACTCCTGCGTCATTTTCTCGAGAGGATCACGGATCTCGCCTTCCGGCATCGAGCGCCTTCTGTTCCTCTTTTTTCTGCGCCGAATGTTCTCCCTGTTCTCGCCGAACATTTCACGCACATCGGCCTCACTGATCCGCTTGCGGCTTTGATCAGCATGGGGCGGGTCCTTCCCTTCAAAAAGTTCCCCGCCGATATTCTCGTTCTCAATCTCCTGCATGCCTGGTCATACTCCTTATATTGCCGGCGTTCCTTCACCGTTCTCATGTCCTTAGCGGACAATCGGTCAGGGAATGTGCCCGGCTGCTCCCCATGAGTGTCCGTCAGCTGATTTCCGACAGAAAAATCTCGTAATAGTCATCCTCACCGCGAAGCATCGGAGAATTCTCCCCTCCTCCGTTCGTGCTCCGCCGCATAGCGGCGTAAGCATCCTCGCCCGCGCTCAGAAGATCCATCTCATACAGCGGAAGACCATAGGATGCACTCAGTCTGCAGAACTCTCTGAGCGGTTCCTCCGCTTTCTGCGTTGCCAGAAGTTCCTCCTTCACTTTCGGATCTTCCATCGCCAGTTTCTTAAGCCCCACAAGAACGTCGTTTACATCCATACGCTTACCTCCTTGCCGCTGGTCTATTCATACTTTATTCCGTTTTCCTCACACCATGCGCGGGCGATCAGTCCGTAACAGCTGTTCCGGAAGAAAGCCCACTGATCGTCCAGGTCGTACGCTTTGACGACCGCGCTGAAAGCGCCCGCCGGATGATCATCGTCGATCGCGCGGAGCAGCGCTGCCGCCGCCGCGGCGTCATGCACGTCATCCACAAAATCCGCCATCATGCTGAATTCATCTACCTCATACTCATTCGGGAGGGGCAGATACCTATCCGGGTGCGCGTCGATCGCCGCAGCAAGTGCCTTATCCTGTCCGATGCCATAGACCGAATCCATGAGCATGACGACTTCTCCGGTCTCAGTGTGATAAAAGAACTGGGATTTTGCATTCGAATACTGGATGCCATCCACTACATCCTGGAGTCTGACCTTCATACTGTCCTCACTTTTTATGAATAATTGCCATCGTAAACGGATACATTCGTTTCCCGAAAATTATATCACGAAACAAAAACATTGTCATCAGCGCGCTCGAAGTCCGAACTCCCGGCACCATTCCCTGGCGTAATCCCGAAGCACCTCGAGCCTGTATTTCTCATACTGCTCCGCAAGGCCCGCGGAGTTGACCGCCCTGCCGAACGCTCTGAAGGGATTCCCGCTCTGAAGGATCCGGGTGAGCCGTTCCTTATCTTCCCCCTCAAAGAGCGTTTCCGTAAAACCGAGCATGATCCGGTAATTCTCATTGAGACCCAGTATCGGCAGATGAATGTAATCCTGCGGATTTTGTTTTATATCCGCCGCCAGTTCATCCGTTGTTACCTGCGCGCCGAACGCGCTCATCCCGCTGTAGACCGGATTTACTCTCAGAACGATCTCTTCTGTGGGTTTATGGTAATAATAATCGCCGGTCTTATTGGCGTACGCGATCGCGCTCACAATATCGCTCAGATCCGCCTTTGCCTTCTTTCTGAAAAAAGTGAACATAAGAATCCCCCTCTGAGACAAGCAGGATATTGATTTACCCACCGCTTGCAGGACGCCACTGAAAAAGCGGGGGTCTTCCCCACTGAGATAAAAAAGCTGCATATGGCTGACACAGCATAGATCATGTCACCATATACAGCCATCTATAAGCCTGCAGCTGCCGGTCACGGCATACTGGTTTCATTCGGCAGGTCTGTCGATCTTGTCACGGAGCTGCATCATCCTGCGGTCGAGCTGATTGATCATTCCCGCGCTGTACTGCAGCTCTTCCGTGATCGCCTGCTCGTTCGGAATATTTCGCTTGTACTTCATTTTGTGTTCGATGCTTGCCCAGAAATCCATCGCGATCGTACGGAGCTGAACTTCTACCTTCATCATATACTTGCCGGTCGTCAGGTAGATGGGCACTTCCAGGATCAGATGAAGGCTTCTGTAGCCGTTATCCTTCGGATACTTAATGTAGTCCTTCTCCTCGAGCAGCCTGATATCATCCTGCTGTGTGAGGCAGTCCCTAAGTTTGTAAATATCGTCGATGTAGGAGCATATAGCCCGGATTCCCGCTATATCCTGCAGATAGCGTTCAATGTTGCCGACAGTGAAATCGATTCCTCTTCGATCGAGCTTTTCAAATATGCTCCTCGGCGTCTTGATCCTGCTCTTGATCGATTCGAACGGATTCCGGTTCTGCACCAGAGCGAGTTCACGGTTCAGAATCTCTATCTTCGTCCGGACCTCCATCAACGCACATTCATAGCGCATCATGAGCGTCTGGAAATTCGTAAGTTCATCGCGAAGACTCAGCAATTCTCTGAGGTAGCCCTCCGGTGTCGAGGTACCGTACTTATCCTCGTTCATGTCCACCATATGATTCTCAAAATAACGAAGGAGAGTCAGGGTCTCCTTTTTATCTCTTTTTTCCGGGGCCTTCTCGTCAGAACGCGGAAGTTCGGTCTCGTATTCCACGTTGTCCGGAAGATTTACGCCAGCGGCAGCTGTCTGCTTCATGCTCACAGCATCATAACTATCCATGCAAAGTACATCCTTATCCAGCATTTTCACTGTTCTTTGCGATCGTCGGTCGAAGAACAGTTCTATTCATCACGTCCGTAAATTATAACATAGGGCACCCGCTTTTTGGCATTTTACCCGGTGTTTTAACAAATATTTCATAAAGTGGATGCAGCAGTGAACAGCTCCGCGATCCTGCCGATTGCGTCCCCCTCCACCCCTGCTGTCTTTCTCCAGATCTCCAGCGAATCCGTGACGCCGAAGCCGTCCGGCACATGACCGAGATAGAGGATGGCTTCCCAGAGCTTTGGATTCTCCTCAAAGATCGGGAGCAGCAGTTTGGCTGCATAGAGATTCTCTTCCCTGAGATAGCAGTTCATGACGAACCTTCTCTTCTGCCTTTCCGACCGCAGATCGACTTCCTTCGCGCCGTCCAGTATCGCCGCGGAATAGGCGGCAAATTTAGGCGCGTACGACATAAGAAGAGGGTGGTCGGCGTATTTGGCGTGTGCAAATTCCACCGACAGCTCCCGCAGAAAAAAATGCGACGCCATCTCGCAGACGGATTCCTCGAACCATCTCAGGTCTTCGCCGACACAGAACGGGATCCGCATGTGACACAGTTCGTGCGCGAACTGGTACGCGGCCTGCGATACATACTGCATCCCGGTGTTGAGATGGATCTCCTTTATGCTCCGTATGCATCGGGGACTGTCCGCGCTCCTTACGATCCGTATTGTGAGCGGTGATCCCGGGATCCCCGGTACATAGCGGTCGAACAGCGTCATGACCGTGTCAAGGACAGTGATAAAATTGTCGGCCCGCGCAGCGTCGACCCGGGAATAGATATATGTCCCGGGGTGCTTCGGAAATTTCAGTAGATACATATACGTGCCCTGTCTGAAAAACCCCGGCGCCCTGCGGTCCCCGTCCCGCACGCGGGACCGGAAAGCCGCAACGGCCGCCGGGGTCCACTATACATAAGTCGCCGTCACCGGGAAAGACCCGTGCGGCCGGCAATGCCGGAACAGTCCCAAAGGATCAGCTTTCCCGCGCCTGGTCCAGCAATGAGTCAAGATAGCCGAGGAGGCGGGCCTTCATCGGCGCCTCCAGCCTGTGAAAACGCCGGAGGAAAGAATACTCTTCCGATTCCGGGTCGACCACAATATACTGCCGGTCACTGTATTCCACGGACCCTTCCGCCGTGCCGGCCAGCAGCTCATATGGCGACACATCAAGCACACTGCAGATCTGAAGGATCTTCTCTGCAGACGGATTGGTCTTCTTCCGTTTCCAGTCACTGATCGCGCTCTGCGAGATCCCGGTCCTTAAAGCGAAATCACGCTGCGACATGCCCCTTTCCGCAAGGAGCTCAAAGATCTTCTCGCTAATCGTTGCCATATTTTATTAACCCCTAATATCCGGCGCGGCTTCTCCCCTATGTATAAACGCCGCGCGGAAATTGTGAATAACGCTTTCAGCTCCCCTGCGTCTTACTCTGCTTCTGCTGTGAAATAATTCTCGTCAAGCTTTCCCGCAAACGCCTTCATGGCAAGATCTTCAATCGCCTCCGCATCGCCCTGTCCGATGTTGCGGAGAATGATGACCGAAGCGAGAAGCTCTGCCGGGAAGAACTCATCCAGTCTGTAGATATAGCTGATACGCAGACTTGCGTCGTCCTCAGCCAGCGCTTCGTTGAAGTCAACATACTTCTGATAATCGTCAGCGATTTCTTCCGGAGCCATGGTGCAGGCCTCATTGAGTCTGACCTCAGCCTTGTAGGAATCAAGCAGCTCCTCTACAGCCGCATCATCTGAGTGAAGATACATGAATGCAGCTGCAGCGCGGACAAATTCACCCTTCGTGAGTTCTTCCTTCTTTGTCGCCAGATTCTCCTCCATCATGGTGAGCTCATCCGGAATCTCCTCTGTCCCCATGACTTCCTGATAGTTCGCGATGAACTGGTTCTGCAGATTGCAGACGTTCTGCAGATCGCCTACCAGCTTCTGGGCGAGATCCTGCGGGATAGCCCCATCCTTCTCCGTATAATTAAGAAGTTCGCCGGCTGTCTCTTTGATATTGTCTTTTTCAAGTTTGACCTGCGCGATCAGCTGCCTTGCATTCTGTAACACTTCTAACATGTTCATTTTTGTTCTCCCTTCGTTTTTTCACTGACGGTCCGCGGCCTGCTCCGGTCGCGCACAGCGACGCCTGCCTTCCGGAACGTCCGCCTTGGGTACCGTATATCTACTTACCTTCTGAAGATCACTCTTCCAAGTGCTCCTATTCGTCGGCAGTTCCCTCCCCGCCGTCTGAATACGCTTCACTGTCTGTATTCTCCCCGCTGTCGTTGCTTCCGGCTGAAGTCGAGTTCTCCGGGGAGGATTGCCCGCCGGTCGATGACCCGCCGACAGGAACGCCCGGCTGAGTAGTCAGATCTTTGATCTTGTTGATGATCCGCTCGATTTCATCCGGATCCTCGTACGGAGTCGGCTGATAATTATTATAGCTCGAACTCGACGAAATGCTGATCGGAATGATTTTCGTCACATTATCCTGCACGAGTTCTCCGCCATTTACTGTAAACGTCTGCTGATAGATGAAAGAGTCCATATCGGATGGCTCAAAGTTGCCGCCAAAACAGAAGTTGGCCAGACTGTATACAATGTTCTTCCCCTTGTATGTCTCAATAGCCTGGATCCTGTGCGGGTGATGCCCGATGACAAGGTCCGCGCCGTGATCGATCGCGATACGGCCGAGATTATACTGATCCTCGTCATAATAATACTGCGCTTCTTCTCCCCAGTGCATCGTGACGACAATGATCTGGGCTCCCTGCGCCTTGACTGCCTCGATCTGTTCGATCATTTTATGCTGGCAGTCCATCTCCTCGAACAGTTCAAGAATACCGATGAGACCGACCTTGACGCCCTTGACATCGACCACCTTGCTGTCCGAATAGCCAAACGGCGTGATTCCCGCCTCTGACAGATACTTCAGCGTATCCTCGGCGCTCTGCTCGCCGTAATCCGCGCTGTGGTTGTTGGCTACATTTGCAGCGTCTACGCCGGTAGTGGACATGATCTTGACATACTCCGGATCAGCCTTGAAAGCGAACTGTTTATCCAGTCTCTCGCTGTCGTCCGCATTGGTCAGAGTTCCCTCGAAGTTGACGACCGTCAGATCATCCTGCTCAAATATGCTCTTGCAGTTCCGGAAGAAGTACTCGTATCCGTTTTCTTCATAGTACGCGTCGAAACTTGTGTCATAGACAAAATTCTCATCGCGCCCGAACGTGCAGTCTCCCGTAAATGTCAGTGTGATGGAAGTGGATACCGGCTCCGGCGTGATGACTGCCGGCGCGGTAACAGACTCATCGGCCGGGATCGCGTCGATCGTATCGCCGTCCGTCTGCTCCGTCTGCGCGTTGCCTGCCTTCCCGGACGCATCTGCCGAATCGTTCCGGTCGGACAGCTTATGAAGAATGAAAAGACCAAGGAGAAGGGCGATTACAAGGCACCCGGCGCCGATGGCGATCTTCTGCATTCTTCTCTGTTCGGCCGCCCGCCGTCTGGCTGCCCGCATCTTGGCTGCGCGGCGCTTGGCCCTGCGCTCTTCTTCCGAATGTTCGCCCTCGCGAAGTTCTTCCTCAGCCAGAAGACCGCTCTCTAATTCCTTCTGTTCCTCTTCCTCCCGCTGCTTTTTCAGGGCTTCAAGATCCGGTTCCGGCTCATCCGGCAGGAAGGAGTAAGTCGATGTACGTCGTTCCCGCACGCCGTCCGCATTGACGGTCTCCACATATTTCGGCCTGCCGCCCGCCGTCTCTTCGCGGCTTACCGGCTCGTCGTCGAATCTGTCCGTCCCGCTCCGGAGCTTCTTCTTTTTTCTCACCGGCTCCGCATTATCGTCGGCGGCGGTCTTAGCCGGGCGTTTTTTCTTCGGGACCGGATCTGCGTCCGCCGTTGCAGGACGCTTTTTCTTTTTCCTTACCGGATCCGCGTCGGCGGGACGTTTTTTCTTTTTCTTCGGGGCTCCCTCCGCCCCGGCTTCGGCCGGACGCTTTTTCTTCTTCGGCGCTGCCTGCGCTCCGTCCCCGGCCGGACGTTTTTTCTTCTTCGGAGCAGCCGTCTCCCCGGCGTCTACACCGGTGCGCTCCGTCTTTTCTTCATCTCTACCCAATTAATTCACCCCATATATTATTATCCGGCAAACATGACGCCCTCAAAGAGTTCCGTTATGTCTTCGCCGTCGATCGTTTGCGGCCATTTCACTGAATCAAGCACAACGCGGGCGATCCGCTTGTCAGCAAGGACCAGGTCGACCGTGCTTACGCCGTCTGTCCTCAGTAAGGTCCACTTTGTTCCGGCTTTGATCGTCTGATTCTTCTTGGTCACTCTTCCCCTCTCGTTCACGATATTGACTTTGATCGCCTTGGAGTTTGTAAGGACCAGTTCTCCTGTCGCGTAATAGTATGTGTCGTCGGACTTCGGCATACCGTTCGCACCGACATAGTAACTTCTGGACGCACCGTACGTGCTCAGAATGTCCATTCCGGAAGAAAGATCAAATGCGTCCGGATCCGTCATAATGACTTCACAGGACAGATCCGTACTGTCGAGATTGCGATACGCTCTGCCCACATTATCCATATACCCGATGTAGGACGGAGAGCCGTCTTCCAGACTGAAAATATTCAGCTGATGCTCGTCGCCGTCTTCGGTACAGAAAAGATAAATATAATCTCCGTCCGCTGTATGAACGTAAGCCGGCGATATCGCGAAGCAGTAGAAATTGGCCACGCTCTTCTTCTTATTCAATGTGACCGTTACGCCTTCAAAGACCCCGTCTTCGTTCTCACGTTCCTCGATCGTCAGAGTATCCGGCCTGCCGTCGCCGTCCGCGTCAAATGTAAGCGCCTGCGTCATATCAAATCCGAAGGCATAGCTTTCTGGAATCTGCTGACCGGTCTTTCCGAATAGTTCCTTCTCTTCCCCTCTCAGGATCGTGAGCGCCAGGATCTCTCCCTCCTCCTCAAAGTAGAAGGTAATTCCGTCGTAACCGAGGGTCCAGACATAATCGGCGTCTTTGTACCCGCCGATCTTGTCCATGAACAGGTCCTCGGAAATATCAGGATACGACTCTTTTTGCTTTTTTGCAAGAATTTCCGGCAGAGAAGATGTGTCTGAAAGCACCTTGGAAAGCGAAAGTTCGCGTCCTGTCTCCGAGTCGAGTGTGTGTGCGGCGATTTTGACCGAACCGTCGCCGCCCTTTATCTGTGTCTTCTCAAAATAGCTGAAGATATGGGAATCTGTCCTGACCGGTACGGCTTGGATGTGTATTTCATACGGCACAAAATCAGATCCGTCGTCCAGGAAGGCTTTCTTCGCTTCCGGCAGGAGTTCTGCAAATGTATCTTCGCCCGCAGCCAGCGTCTCGTCCGACAGCTTTTCCAGACGATCCGCAAGTTTTTCATATTGCACGGCGCCGTTCTCATCAAGAGACAGGTACTGGATGTCCGAACTCAGATACATAACATCGTTCTTTTCATCGTACTCGAAATCGTAAGCCGAGATCCGGTCGACAGCCAGCTGTACCGGAGCAGCTGTACCGGCAGTATCATTCTTTGTGCTCCCCGCCGCGACTCCCGATTCAGTCGGTGACGATTCCGTCTCTTTGCGGGCGACAGAGCTCTCTGTCTTTTTGCCCGCCTTACCGGCTGCAGCCTTACTGTCCGTATCTGTACTGTCCGCCGCCTTGCTGTCCGTATCTTTACCGACCGCCATCGCGGAAGATTCAGTCGCCGGTTCTCTGTCCGCCCTGGCGATCTGCGACTCATCCTTTTTGAACAGAGGAGACTCGGCTCCATTGAAATCAATCTCCGGCATGCCGCAGCCTGCCAGCATCAATGCGGCAAGAAACACTGCTATCAGTTTTTTCATGTTCATTTTTCCCCCTCAGACATCGTTTTTTTTCGATTTTCCCATGCTGTTAAAATGTAGATCGCGATTGTTGCCGACAATACTCCGCACAGAGCGCCGACAATGACATCCGACGGATTGTGGACAGCGACGTACAATCTTGAAAATCCCATGAGCACTGCCATAAGATACACCATAACGCTGACCATCCGCGATCGCATGGACCGCGACCACGCCACCGCCAGACCGAACGCCGCACAGGTGTGCCCTGACGGGAAAGAGTTCGGATCCTTCGACACATCGACGAGATTTCTCAGTCCCTCGATGATCACATACGGTCTCGGCCTTTCGACCAGAGGTTTCAGGATCACACTGACAAGAATAAGGCCGATCAGCAGAGCGATTGCCGAGGCCGCGCCGGACTTTCTCGTCTTTGCGCAAATGAGAGCCAGCAGCGTCAGAACAATGAAAATAAGTCCGTGATTCCCGAGCCCTGTAAAAGAAACCATGAATCTGTCGAGAGTATCACTCCTCAGGTTGTCCTGTATCCATAAGAGGAGTCCGCTGTCCATTTGCATAATCGCGTCAAACATATGTCTATCTTCCCCCTGGCGGTCCATGTTAAAAGTCCCACACCATATATGATACTTTCAAATCGTGTATTTTTCAAATCATTTATCCGGCCTTATACAATTTCCTGAACTCATAGCCGGATCCCGTCGATGCTAAGGCCCCGGAACGAGTACGGCGACGAGCGCGGCCTTGCTGTTCCGTCGGTCGGACGGACTTTCATGCCCATGCCGGACAGCCCGTATTCGAGGTTTTCAAGCGGATCCTAAGCGCCGCTTTTCACTTTGCGCCAAACATGGTAATGTATATGGATGGACCAGGAAGACTGCTGCCGCGAAGGCGGAATCACCCGCCGCGCGGGCGGCATACGGCTTCTTATAGCAGCATGCGGAAGATTGCGGAGTAACTATTATGAGACACATGGAATACGATCCGGATCAAAGACCCGGGTCAAGGAGAATCCTGACCTACACGGCAAATCCCGCGGATGAGGGACGGCCGGCGAGAGATATCATACTTTACAAGTGGAAACTCGTCGCCCACGATGTCGCCAGAGCCAAATATGAAACACCGGGCGGCATCACGGTCAACGGCGAAGTTTCGTGGGTGAACCGCCGGCTGCACGAAGGCGATGTACTGAGGGTCGTCATCACGGACCACGCGCCGGACCGGATCATCCCGGAAGAGGGGGACCTCACGGTCGTCTATGAGGACGAGGACCTCATCTGCATCGACAAGCCGGCCGGTATCGTCGTCCACCCGTCCCACGGTCACTACTCGGATTCACTGGCCAACCGTCTGGCCTGGTATTTTGAGCGCAGGAACGAGCCCCACGAGATCCGCACGGTCGGCAGGCTGGACAAAGACACTTCCGGCCTGCTCCTCTTCGGCAAGAGCAGGAGCGCCGTCGGCATCCTGGATGCGCAGACCGGATCCGGCGTGCGCACGAAGGTATACAGAGCGCTGTGCGCGGGGACATTTGCCGGGGCCGAAGAAGGCTGCGTGGATATCCCGATCAAGCGCGAATTTGACGGCAATATCAAGCGGGTGGCCCGCGAAGGCGGCGATACGGCCCTCACCTTCTACAAAGTCGAAGCCCAATACGACGGCTACGCTCTCGTGCGTCTGACCCTTGCCACCGGGCGGACCCATCAGATCCGCGTACATATGAGCCACATCGGCCATCCTCTGCTCGGAGATCCGCTCTACGGCAGCGGCGCCTTTGCCCGTCCGGACAGGCCCGACGTCGCAATCTTAAGAACAGCCCTGCATGCTTCCGAGCTGGCCTTCGACCAGCCGTTTACCGGCCGCCGGATCGAGCTCAGAGCAGATCTTCCGGAAGATATGGCGCGTTTTCTTGCGGACTGAAGCATGGGCGGGATGCATTTGCATAAGAAAACTATCTACATCGCGCATATTTGTGCTATACTTTTTTAAGTGCTCAAACTTTCCGCTTGTCTTTTCGGAGGTATCTTTCGAAAAGCTGCCGTCTGGCTGGCTGCGGAAAGTCTACAATACGATCAAAAACAGCTTCGCGGCATACGCCGCAGGGAGGTCACCATGAATTTTATCTTTATTTCTCCGCAGTTCCCGCACACCTACTGGAACTTCTGCGACAGATTAAAAAAGAACGGCGTGAATGTACTCGGCATCGGCGACACGCCTTATGATAACCTGAGCGCCGAGCTTCGGGGCGCCCTGACTGAGTATTACAAAGTCGAATCCCTCGAGAACTATGACGAGGTCTTTCGGGCCTGCGCG
>JAZRKZ010000045.1:0-3497 GCA_045646565.1 Lachnospiraceae bacterium | reverse complement strand
TAATAGATAATGTATGTGTTGGTTTCCTCTTCATACATGTAGTCAAAGTCCGATCCGCCCTGCAGAAGCTTCAAGGCGTGGTCTATACCGTCAGATATCCTGACTTTGAAATATACGTAACGTACTTCCGGAAGCGAAGCTGACGTTATGTCGATATTGACGCCATAACATCTTTCGAAACGCCTCATGAGCCGGTCGAACGGCACACCTGCCGCAGACAAGACACCGTCTGTCCACAGATAAGCGTCCGTATCGGAAAGACGTGAACACACGAGACGTCCCTCGTGCATCGAGGCCATCATATTCGGACGGAGCGTCACCATAGGTTTTTCGGACTTGTCCTGGATGCAGACCTTTCCTTCAAGAAGGGCTGTCGAGAACTCCTTCTCCTTGCTGTCGGCAATGACATCGAACTTCGTTCCCGACACTTTGACATCATATGCAAAAGTCTCTACTATAAACGGATGTTCCTGGTCCGGAGCGACATCGAACATGGCTTCTCCTTCCAGTCTCACCCTTCTGTCTCCTTTACGGAAGATCGCAGGATATTCGATTCTGGAATTGGAATTGAGTTCCACTACCGTACCGTCGGACAATGTGACACTGGTCCTCTGCCCGGGCTGGGCCTCGGAAACCAGAACCGTAGAATCCACAACCTCGGCGATGGGTCTGGTAAAGAAATAATTGTTGATGAACATTCCTATTATCACAGAAGCGGCTGCAGAAGCCACATAAGGAAGCCATCTGCGTTTTCCGACCTGCTTGCGTCCTGCGGCCGGCCTGCTGTCAAGATCGGCAAAAGCGACCACCTGACTTATCATGAACATTTCATAGGCCTTGTTGAACTCTTCCTGACGTGAAGGGTCCTCATCAAGCCATGCGGTCAACGCATCCGTTTCCTCAACAGAAGCCTCTCTGGAGAAGAATTTGAAAAAAAGTTCCTGGTCTATATTCATCGTACACGTATTTATACAACTCGATTACAGATAAATACGTATGAAAGACCCACGTTCCCCCAAAGGAACGACAAGTTTCACAAACTTTTAACCATTTGTTTTTCACCGACATTTAAGGACTGGGAAATTTGTATATATCATGCTTTTTTTTCATAAATTTGCGGCGTACTTTTATTGGAAATGGCATCTGAAGCACATAAGGGCATCACTGATTTCAACGAAACTTTCGAACTGATCTTTGTCAAGAACAGAAAGATGTTCGAAAAGATCGCCTATTTCCAGATCGGCAACGAAGAAGAAGCAAAGGACATAGTAAGCAAATGCTTCATGTCCCTGTGGGAGAAGCGCGATTCAATCCGCAAGGACCAGATCCTTTCATACATGTTCGTTTCGGTAAGAAACGCCTGCATGGACTACCGCCGTTCGGATACGACTCACCGGAAAGTATACGAGAACATACGGCAGAAGGAGCGCGGCGCAATGGAGTATTACAGCCGTGCCATAGAAAGCTGCGAACCGAACCGTGTCTTCGCGGAAGAAATCATGACAATCGTTATAGATACTCTCAATTCCCTGCCGGAAATGCAGAGGGAAATATTCATGAAGAACAGGGTGGACGGACTCAGCTACAAGGAGATTGCAGAACTTCTGGGACTTACATACAAGCAGGTGGACAAGAGCATCCAGAATACGGTAAAGAAACTCAGGCTTGCCTTGGGCGAATACCTGCCGTTCTTCATACTTTTCCTGAACCAGATCCGACAGTGATGGTCATCGGGACTTTCTCCAGGCAGAAAAAGTAACTGCAAAAAATCCGTAAAAGGATAATATAATTCAAAAGTTTATCTTATTTTTGTACCTTAACGCAAATATAAGCAAGTCTAACATCATTTCACCTTTTATGGATTTTACAGTTTATTAACAGATGAGGAAATTTTTTGTCTTTTTGGGGGTTGTCCTTGCGACAATCGGCTCTGCAGCCAGTGCGCAGGAAGTCGTCAGTACGGCGCCGATGCAGATGTCATCCTGGGGGGATGCAAAAACAAGTGAAATTGTTGATTACATGCCTGAGATTTCATTGGACACAAGACTCGGGTATAATCAAAATTTTTCAGAACGATCCGGGCGCTTTGCCGGCGACGGTCTTTATCTGGATATAAACGGATACTTAAGTCCAAATCTTTCATACAGCCTGAATCACAGGATCGCTTCTTCATATTATGGAGACGACATCACAGGCTTCGGAGCAACAAACTGGCTTACACTTACTTACGAGGTCGGAAGCTTTGCCTTTACGGCGGGCAAGGACGCCCTTCTGATGGGTAGCTTCGAATACGACGCATACGACCTGGACTCATATTACGACATGAATTCAGCTTTCTACAACGCACTCGACTGCTGGCAGTGGGGCGTTTCGGCTGCGTGGTATCCTGCTGATGACCACGAGGTTATCCTTCAGGTCGCGAACTCTCCGTTCGGAGAAGGCTTCGACATGTTCTCATACGCCGCAGGATGGCGCGGAGCATGGGATTTCTATGAATCATACTGGACCGTGAACATTTGGCAGTACGATGCCGGAAAATATGTAAAGGCTCTCAATCTCGGCAACAGATTCACCTTCGGTGACTTCATGTTCGACCTCGAATTCATGACAAGGTCGGAAAGCATGAAGGGGCTGTTCCGCGACGATTTCACCTTCCTTTTCGCTCCTTCCTACGAGATCACGGACTGGTGCCGCGCATTTTCGAAGTTCGGATGGGAAAGGAACTCAAGCTTCTTTTATGGTGAGGAGGCTGACAACATCTTCTGGGGCGTCGGTGCGGAATTCTTTCCGCTCAAGGGAAACAGGGACCTGCGTCTGCATGCGGCATGGACCTCGAACGAATATACCTGCGGCAACGCGCTTGACATAGGAGTGACATGGAAAATGAATCTCACACGAATGTTCAAAGGTATTCTGACAAAAAAGCGCAACTAACCTAAAACCATCTGGAAATGAAGAATAAGGACTACATCATAGAATTCAGGAATATCTCGAAAAGCTTCGGGGACAAGTGCATCCTTGACGACATAAGCTTCTACGTCAAGAAAGGTGAGTTCATCACCCTTCTCGGACCTTCAGGCTGCGGAAAGACCACACTCCTGCGTCTTCTGGGCGGTTTCGGCAACCCTGACAAGGGCGAAATCCTGATCAACGGCGAGAACATCACCGACATTCCGGCACATCAGCGTCCGGTGAACACTGTATTCCAGCGTTATGCACTTTTCCCTCATCTCGACGTGTATGAGAACATCGCATTCGGCCTCAAGCTGCAGAAGGTTCCGACCGACGAGATCGACAAGCGTGTACGCAAGGTGCTCAAGATGGTGAAGTCGGATCGTAGCCATGTCGTTCTGTGAGCCAAGGAGTTGCAAAGCTGTATTGTCTTCCTAAGACCGCTTGGCCTCCGACTTTATGAGAACATCGCATTCGGCCTCAAGCTGCAGAAGGTTCCGACCGACGAGATCGACAAGCGTGTACGCAAGGTGCTCAAGATGGTG
>JAZRKZ010000044.1:0-10150 GCA_045646565.1 Lachnospiraceae bacterium | reverse complement strand
TGTCATTCTGTGTTAAATTCATGGTGAAACCTCCGCTTGATTATTGTGTTTTTTCATCCGCCAAGACGAACACTCTAATCATAGCTAGAGGTTTCTTTTTATTCAATTGACGTTATTTCTGAATTACAGGAATGCTCCTTACTGTCAGATCAATCGCCGCCTGCCCCTCTACCGCATAGCCCTGTAGATCGCCTCCATATCGAGGCTTTCGCGGACTACGGCCGCAAGACGGTCATACTGGCGCTCCTTATAGGCAGTCCGCGATTCCACGCGGACGGACTTTGGCGTCAGGCCTTTTCTTTCCAGCAGATAGGCCGCGAGCTTTTCCGTGAGTTCCCCGGTGTCGAAAAGCCCGTGAAGATACGTGCCGAAGACATTTTCCCTCCGGCACCCCTCAAAACCGCCCTCTGAATCGGCGGGATCGCTTTGAAGTTTTCTGGCGAAAGGCTCTGCCCCGTCGGCGAGCCGGGTCCTTCCCATGTGGATCTCGTATCCGGTAAGGCGCGCTCCTGCAAATGGTCCCGACTTCACCACAAGCTCCGTCTGTCTGCGTATCTTTTCCCCGCAAAAGACCGTGGATGTCGGCAGAAGACCAAGTCCGCGCAGTTCATACCCTGTCTTTCCGCTCTCATGACCGTCCGGGTCAGAGAGGACCTCGCCGAGCATCTGATATCCTCCGCATATGCCAAGGACCGGGCCGGACGCGGACGCATGCCGTATGATCCGGGCCTCGAGCCCGGACTCGCGCAGCCACGCGAGATCATCCATTGTATTCTTGGTCCCCGGCAGGATGACAAGATCCGGATCGCCGAACGCATCCGCCCGGCCTACATAGCGCACGCCGAGAGCCGGATGCGCGGTCAGAGGCGTTATATCCGTAAAATTCGCGATGCGGGGCGTGCGGATCACGGCGACGTCGACGGGCCGGTCATGCTCCCTCCCGGTCAGGCGGCGGGACAGGCTGTCCTCGTCGTCTATGTCGACATCGGTATAGGGAACCACCCCGAGGACCGGAACTCCGGTCAGCTCCTTAAGCATGCCAAGACCGGGGCGAAGGATCGCCGCGTCCCCGCGGAATTTATTGATGATCGTTCCGACTATGCGAGCACGCTCGTTTTCGGGGAGCAGCATGATCGTTCCGAAGAGCTGTGCAAAGACTCCCCCGGGATCGATATCCCCCACCAGCGCGACCGGAGCGTCGACCAGTTCCGCAAGCCCCATGTTGACAATATCGTCCGCTTTCAGATTGATTTCCGCAGGGCTGCCCGCGCCCTCGATCACGATCACATCATTCTCGGAGGCAAGACTCTCATAGGCTGCCAGTATATCCGGTATGAGCTGCTTTTTCATGCGGAAATACTCCGCCGCGCGGTAAGTCCCGCGGACGCGGCCGTTCACGATCAGCTGACTGCCGATGTCGCTGGTCGGCTTCAGCAGGATTGGATTCATGCGAACGTCCGGCAGAAGGCCCGCAGCCTCGGCCTGTGCTGCCTGCGCCCGCCCGATCTCAAGACCGTCCTTTGTTATGTAGCTGTTGAGGGCCATGTTCTGGCTCTTAAAGGGAGCGGCCCGGAGACCGTCCTCACGGAAGATACGGCACAGGGCTGTCACGAGCAGGCTCTTGCCGGCACCGGACATGGTACCCTGGATCATAATTTTCTTACACTGGTTCATCGTCTTCCCTCCGGCAGGACCAGGTCATGTTTACAGGAATCTGATCAGGATCTCATTTTCCTGATGAAGCCGCACGGCTGTACGGTACCAGCCGGGTCCGAGACATAGATAGTCGCTGCAGTCCCGGATCATGATTCCCCGGGAACGAAGCCGCTCGTGCAGGCGGTGGTCCGCGCTGTAAAAGAGGATATAGTTGGCCGTCCCCGGCACCACTTTGTACCCCCGGCTCCGAAGTTCCTCTGTAAGGAAGGCTCGTTCCTCAAGGATCAGCCCGCGGAGCTCCGTCTCATAGTCTCTGTCAGACAAGGCGGCGATTCCTGCCGCCTGGGCGATCGCCGAGACCTGCCAAGGAGGTCCAAAGCGCTGCAGCTTCTCCGGCAGGGCGGGATCAGAGGCGGCGCACCAGCCAAGCCTCAGGCCGGCCATACCGTAGAACTTGGTGAACGCGCGAAGGACCAGGAGATGACCTTCGGCGTTATGCAGGCGCTGAAGCATCGTGCGCGAGGACGCATCCGGCAGAAAGTCCATAAAACATTCATCGACGACCAGCAGAGCGCCGCACGAAATGCATTTGTCAAGGATCCGGTCCAGGAGCCCGATGTCTGCCGCCGTCCCCGACGGATTGTTCGGATTGCTGAAGATCACGAGATCGGTCCCGGGTCCTATAGCATGGAGAATATCCTCCGTGATCGTCCAGCCCGTCTCTTCGCCGGAAACGTTGTCCCCGCCCGAAATATCCGTCTGCCGTCCCGCGCTTTTGCGCATTTCATAATACTCGATTGTTGCCCCCACATTTAAAAGAGCTGCCGCATACTCCCGAAAATCAGGCGCGACAAGAAGAGCTCTGGCGGGATAAAGGGCATAGGCGAGACGGTAAATAATGTCCGCCGCGCCATTTGCGCAGAAGATCTGCCGGTCCAGGACGCCGTATCTGGCCGCGATAGCCCTGCGCAGAGCGCGGCAGGCAGGATCCGGATAGGCGGCAAGATCCGGGCAGGAGATCCCGTCCGGCGGCGGATCGTCGGACAGCAGGGCGGCAATCGCTTCCCGGGCGGGACGGGGAAGACCGAGGGGGGAGACATTTGCAGAAAAATCCAGCGGAAAACGGCCGCGCTCCTCAAAGAAGCCCGCCCAGTCTCCGCCATGTCTCACTTTCTCATCGTTCGTCGTATTCACGCCTCTCTCCTTATGTAAGCCGTCCGGTCCGCGTCCCCATGCGGCGTACAAGGCTTCCTGCCGCGGCGGACAAGTCAAAAGCCGTTAACGCCGCTCAAAGAAACAACGTCAAAGCGAGCGTAAGCACCGCAAGGCAGCTGCCCGCAAGGAATATGTGGTTCGCCCTGAGGATATCCCGCTCCTCGACCGGCCGGAGCGGGTCGCCAATGAACGGCTTGTCATATACTTTGCCGAAATAGATCGCCGGACCTGCCAGCTGTACGCCGAGCGCGCCGGCCATGGCGGCTTCCGTCTGAGCCGAATTGGGGCTTGCGTGTTTCCTTGAATCACGGCGCCAGATGAGATACGCTCTCTTCGCGATCATCCTCCGTTCTCTTATGTTCGCGGGTTTTCCGCCTCCTGTGTGCGTGCTGATCGGATCGGCTTCCGCCTTGTCGCCGGCGACAAAAGCCGCGCCGAAAAGGAGAACGGCCGCGATACGAGACGGCACGAAATTGGCGGCGTCATCCAGTTTCGCAGCGGCCCGGCCAAAATTGATATACCGGTCATTTTTGTAGCCGACCATACTGTCCATCGTGTTGACCGCCTTGTAGGCAAGCGCGAGCGGCGCTCCGCCGATCGCCATATAAAAAAGAGGAGCGACCACGCCGTCCGAAAAATTCTCCGCCACGGTCTCGATCGTCGCGCGGATAATTCCCGCCTCATTCAGTCTGGCCGTCTCGCGCCCGACGATGCGGGATACGGCTTTGCGCGCGGCGTCGAGAGACTTCATCTGCAGCACGCCGTACACATTTCTCGACTCCCGCATCATACCCGAGACGGCGAGAGCCTGGTAGCAGAGGAATACATCTGCAGCGTACGCCAGCACCGGATTCACCACGGCCAGCCTGCCGAGAATGATTCCGGTCAGCGCGAGCGTACCGACGGGCAGCACAAAAGCGAGCACCCTTCCGGCTGCCCGCTCGCCCTCCGGCGTCGCCGGAAAGACCGTCCTGAGCTGTTTTTCCAAAAATGTGATCGCCTTGCCCATGAACACGACCGGATGCGGAAACCACTCGGGATCTCCAAGCGCAAGGTCAAGAATGAACGCGATCAGTATGCCAAAAAATCTGTGCACGAAAGCTCCTCCCCACCGACGGCTCACTCATCGAATGACTTAAAGCCACAAGAATTCTACGTCAGAGATTAAATAATGCCGGAGGAGATCAATGATCTTTCCGGCTTAAGTCGACCTGCTGAAATTCGTTTCATATCGCTGTCTTATCCCTGCGGCGTCTCCGCCATGTCCGCGTCTTACAGCCTTCGGCAAGACAGAAGACCCCGACCGCATAGGGCGGCGGAGCTCAGTCAAATGTCATATACTGACGCAGACGCATCAGCGCCTTGTTGTGCACGACCTTACAGTTGCTGTAAGACATGCCCATCTTCGGCGCGATCTCCTTTAACTGCATACCGCTGTAATAGTGGAGAATAATCAGGTCCCTCTCCCGCTGCGGGAGCTTCTCGAGAGCGTCCGCGAGCTCATTGAGGGACTCTTCGGTCAGGATCCCCTGATAGGTATCGTCCTCCACGATATCTTCCTCTCCGATCTCATCGTACACTTTCCTTACGCGGAAATAGTCGATCACGGTGTTGCGGGTAACAGTATAGATCCACGTGGAAACAGAGGCCTTTGACTGATCAAAGGTCTCATATTTCTCGTAAATCTTTACAAATACGGTGGATGCAAGATCTTCCGCATCATAGTTATTTGTTATCTTGGAGTGAATATATCCCATGACTTTGGGATAGTATTCACGGTAGACTTCTTCGTAGGACAGTACGTTCATCATTTGTGATCCTTCTTATTTTCAAGCATGTCTTTCTGCTTCTGTATCATTTCCGGAGTTCCCGCAGCGTTGATGAATTCCAGATCATCAAGGCCGAGCTTTGAACCGTAACGGCTCTCCGTGCTGCGGATCATCGCCTCCAGGCGGGAATTTCCTGCGAACTTCTGATATTCAAATAAATCTTTTAATGATGCCATTCTATATCCTTTCCGGCACAGATGAGAGGATCGTGCCTGTCAAGGGACAATACGCCGATAAATTTTTATCGGGAGCCGCCAGGCGGTTCCGATAACATTTTATGCGTTTTGTCCGACAAAGTAAAGTCTTAATGTCTGAGGGTCCAAAACTGCGTCCTCGCAGTTGTCCGTTTTAGCGGTCGTCGTCTTTCTTATTCCGGTCGGTCTCCAGTACTCCGGCCGCGCTCACGAGCTCGAGATCAAAGAAGCTGATCTTTTCGCTGTAAGAGCTCTCTGTGTTCCGGATCATCTCGCTAAGACGCGCATTTCCTGCAAATCTCTGATAATCAAAAAAATTTCTAAGTGCTGCCATCTCTATTCCTTTCCGGCGCAATATCCGTGCGCCATCGTAAATTCTGATTCATCCCTGCCGGTCATGAGAGTTCTTTATGCGAGCTTTCATGTCCTTCATTCATATATACGATGGCGGAGCCGTCATGGCTAAAAAAATATGCTCCGGCGGTCACTATGTTTATTTGGTCACTATTTGATCCGGACAGGTACGCCGCAGACCATACGGATCACGACGTCCGCCCTTTCCGCCAGAAGGCAGGCGAGGCGGCCTGCGCTCTCGCGCCAGGTCCGGTCCGCTGCCGCAAGAGGGATCACGCCCGCGCCGACTTCCGTCTGCGTGACCGCACGGAAGGAACCCAGTTCTTCAGCGAGCCCAAAGAGATCCTGCTGCGGATCCGCGCGGAGCAGTTCCTGCACTTCAAAAGCCGCATCCTCCTCCGCAATTCCAAGAACGCGCAGAGCATATTCCCGTTTTCCGGACCCGTAAGGCCCCGTTATAAAATAAGAACCTTTCACTGTCTCCTTCTTTCTGACAGGCGTGACAGCGGGCAGGGTCCCTTTCACCGCGCACGGCGTTCCGCATATGACCTCGATCACGTTATCGGCCATCTCCGCAAGATGCAAATGCAGCTCCGCCAGCATCTTCAAATACGCCTCTGTCCCGGCGTCATATCTCTCACCGTCCGAAAGGAGATCTCCCGTCACGACGGTCACATCGGACGCAGTCTCCACAAGATGTCTGATGCCGCAAAGGACAGCGTCCATGCCGCCCCCATCGGGACTGAAATACTCGTTCGCGGCAAGATTCGGCAGATCCTCGACCAGCAGATTCCAGTCCGGCCCGGTGGGCAGGGCTGCCAGACCCTGCGGCCGCTCAATTGTTCGGAATCCTTTGCCGGCTCGGAGTTCTCTGTGCCTTGCGATCCTATCCTCCGCCTCCCTGCCGAACGGTTCCATCGTCGCCAGGTAGATCCTCTCGCCGGACAGAGTCATCACGACCTGCTCCGCATACTCGCTCTTGCCGCTCGCAGCGGCTCCGATCACAAGATTCAGCATACTATCCTCACAGTTCTCCGGTCTGACGACCCATATAGTCGATGCAGGCCTCCGTGAAACGCTCCGAAAGAGGCGGATCCCCGCCAAGCTCCAGGTGCGGGTACCCTGCGTACAGATGCGCATTCACAAAACCGCACTTCCAGCTCCTGCCATCATGCTTCCGGGCTGTAAGCCCGTCCCCGCACAGCGTGCTGTCCCAGTGGTGGAACTCATGCGCATGGACCTGCTCCCTGCTGCGAAAGAGCATGCTGTCCGAAGAAGCCTCGAGCGTCACATACCCGAATCTCACAAGGCGCGGCGTACGCACCGCCACGCCGGGGATCGCTCCGGCCATCGGATACATCCGCCCGTCGGTCCCCTCCATCATTTCCTGCAGATACATAAAACCGCCGCACTCTGCCACCGTCGGCAGACCGGCTTTTACAGCTTTATGTATTTCGCTCAGCATTGTTTCATTTGCAGAAAGCTCCGCCGCGAAGTTCTCCGGATAACCGCCGCCGAGGCAGAGCCCGCTGATATCCGCCGGCAGACGCCTGTCATGGATCGGACTGAACGGCACAAGCTCCGCCCCTGCACGGCGCAGGGCGCAGAGGGAGGACTCATAATAAAAGGAGAAGGCCTCGTCACGGGCGACGGCGATGCGGCAGACCGCACGCGTCTCCCCCTCGCCGGCACAAGCGGTTTCGGGAGATTCTGCCGTTTTTTCAGCAGCCCGGGCTGCAGAAAGAATACGGTCAAGATCCACCGTCTCCTCCATCCGGTCGGCAATCGCCTCGAATCTCTCCTTGAACGAGGGGATTTCGCCGGCCATAGTAAGACCCAGATGGCGGCTTTTTACCTGCGCTTCCTCCATCTTCGGGAGATGGCCGAAGACAGGGACGCCGCATTCCCTCTCGATGACCGGGCGGAGATACTCTGCGTAGGAAGCGCTGCATTCATTGAGAATGATCCCGGCAATATGATTCTCCGGGCGAAAATCCATGAGGCCCCGGATCTGGGCGGCCAGCGTGATTCCCTGCCCTTTGGGCTGTACGACAAGAATCACCGGCACGTCCAAAAGGCGGGCGACGGCATAGGCGCTGGCCTCCTCCGTGTTTCCGACGCCGTCATAAAACCCCATCGCGCCTTCGATGACGGCAAGGTCAAAGTCGGCCTTACACAGCCGTCCGGTTTCAAAAGCCGAGTCGGTCTCCCTGCAGGCGGCTTCCCGCAGAACGCCCCTTTCTCCCAGCAGGAAGAGGTCCAGGTTCCGGCACGGGACGCCCAGCACCCGTGTGTGGAACATGGGGTCAATATAGTCGGGTCCGCATTTGAACGACCGCACCCTTATATTTCGTTTCTTCAGCGCCATGAGGAGCCCCGCGGTGACGATCGTCTTCCCGCATCCGCTCGACATGGCGGCAATCATGATACTCCGCATATCCACCCGCAGACTACCTGCCGCTTCCTTCGTACTCTAACCACATATCACATAGCCCGGATTCTGTGCCCGCATCATATGGGCACGACCGGTCTCTTCCGCCCGGCTCACCTGAAGCAGCGTACACTCCGGTTTCCGGCCGATTTCTGTCAGGACCCTGCGCGCCTCCTCCAAAGTCTCCAGCGTGACCGCATTGAGACAGATCCGCACATCCGGGTTCCTGGAAACCGCCGCGCCGATGATCGACGCAAGCCTCCCCCGGCTCCCGCCGATAAAAATCCTGTCCGGAGCAGGCAGTCCGGCAAGAATATCCGGAGCCGTGCCCGGGACAATTTCAACGTTCCATGCGCTAAACCGCACGCGGTTCTGCCTGATCAGGTCGCAGGCTTCCGCAAGGCACTCGACGGCGTACACGCGGCGGGCCATACGGGAAAGCTCCACGCTCACACTCCCCGTGCCTGCTCCTATATCCCACACGATATCGGTCGGCATAACTCCCATCTTCGCGAGCGTGACCGCCCGCACTTCCATCTTTGTCATAGGTACATTGCCGCGCACGAAAGCCTCATCCGGTATCCCCCTTAGCGGCCCATCATACGAAGGCGCGGCTTGGACAAGGGCAACGGACATGGCGGCGCAGGTCTTGCCGGCAAAGTCTTCCGCTCTGCCCCGCGTAATTCTCTCATCCGGGTAAGAGAGGTTCTCCCCGACAGTCATGGAAAGCGCGCCCAGCCCGGCCCGGCAGAGATCGTCCGCGATCTGCGCCGGCGTGTATCTGCCTCCTGTAAGGAAAAAGACATCCCGTCCCTGCATGACCTCGTACGCCACGTCGCAGTCATGTCCGTGGGCGGAGATAAGCCGCATATCCTGCCAGGGTCTTCCAATCTTCGCGGCGAAATACTGCAGGGAGGAGATACCCGGCAGGATTTCCGCCTCATATGGAAGGGATGGGTTCGCATCCCCCGATCTTAGGCAGGGGGTGCCTGCCTGAGTGGCAGCCTCTTCGTTCAGCCCGTCAATCATCTTCACAAGCCGCGCAGCTCCGGAATAAAAGCCGCTGTCACCGCTTAGCAGAATGACGACCTCCGGATCACTCCGGTCACGGAGGATCTCCGCGATGACGTCGGGTCTGTGGGCGGCTATGCATTTGCCCGCATACGCCTTCGGCAAGCCCAGAACGAGCCTTGCGGCCCCGATAATGAGGTCCGCTTCCCCGAGTTTTCGGACAGCCTCCTGCGTCATCGTGCCCATGTCCCCGCATCCGGCACCGATCAAGAATATTTTCATACCGATTTACACTCCCTGTCGATCATTGCAAGGACCTCCGCAAAGTGAAGTCCGCTCTCTTTCGGCCTCGCGATCACGACCGCCCGGACGCCTGTGTCCCGGCAGGCCCCGATCTTCTCCATAAATCCGCCGGCTGTCCCGCTCTCCTTCGTGACCATCCACGCGATCTGATACTGACGAAGCGTGGCGGCGTTCATCTCCCGTGTGAACGGACCCATCATCGCAATAATGTTCCGGTACGGAATCCCGGCCCGCTCGCAGGCCATGACGCTCGCCGACGTCGGCAGCACGCGGACGTATAGCCGGTCGGCAGGTATCTGTGCAAATGCAGCCAGCTCCTTCGACCCCGTCGTCAAAAGGACCCTGCCCTCCGTTCCCGCAAGGAACGCGGCGGCGCTAGCCGCAGAGCTGACATAATGCGCACATGAATTTTCCGCTCCGCCGCAGCCCGCATCTCCGTCCCTGACAAGGCGTACGAGGCGCACGCCCGTCGTCTGCGCGGCTTTGCGGATATTTGCAGACGCTTCTACAGCGTAGGGATGCGTTGCGTCCACAACAAGGTCATAGGACCGGCAGAGCCCGGCCATCTCCTCCGCATCCCGTCTTCCGACAAGGACCTGTATTTCCGGAACGCCCGTCAGTTCAAAGCCGCCGACAGAAGTTGCGACGCTCACTGTCACGCTGTGCCCTGTACCGTGACGCTCCGCGACTGCCTTCGCGAGCTCCCGGCCCTCCGTTGTCCCGCCGAAAATCAGTATCTTCATAGTTTTGCGTATCCCCGTCCCGTCACCATGTAGCCGTTCGTGCACATCGTATCCCGGTTGCCCACGAACACCGTCGTAAACATGTCGACGTCCTCTTCTCTCAGTTGGGCGAGCGTCATGATCCTGTGCTCCTGCCCCTCTCTGCCGATATTGCGGACCCAGCCGCAGACCGTATCGGGGCTTCTGCCTTTCAGCAGAATGTCGCAGGCCCGCTTCAGATAATCCGGCCGTCTCTTTGACGCCGGATTATAGAGGACCGTCACGAAATCTCCCTGCACAGCAGCAAGCAGCCGTTTCTCAATGACCGGCCACGGAGTCAGCGCGTCCGACAGTGAGACCAGACAGAAATCATTCATGAGCGGAGCGCCGAGCATGGCCGCTCCCGCCAGCGCCGCCGTGAGCCCCGGCACAATG
>JAZRKZ010000043.1:0-5656 GCA_045646565.1 Lachnospiraceae bacterium | reverse complement strand
ACATGAATCCAAACTCGAATTCAAACTCAAATCCAAACTCGAATTAAACATGAATCCAAACTCAAATTCAAACTCAAATTCAAACTCGAATTTAAACATGAATCCAAACTAGATATCCTCAATACGAGGATGATTTCAATGCACAGTAAAAGCATGTAACGGAGAGATTTTATGGAACGGATCATTTTTCACGTTGATGTGAACTCAGCCTTCCTTTCGTGGAGCGCAGTCAGGCGCCTCAGGGAGGATCCCAGCGCGACGGACCTCAGGCTCATTCCGTCCGCTGTGGGAGGCGATGTCCAGACACGGCACGGTATCATCACAGCGAAATCCATTCCGGCCAAAAAGTATGGAATCGTGACCGGAGAACCGGTCGTCTCAGCGCTGCGGAAGTGCCCGCAGCTGGTCCTCATTCCGGGCGAACGGGCGACATACCGCGAATACTCTGCGGATTTTGTTCATATACTTCGCAAATACTCGGATAAAGTCGAGAAGGTATCCATCGATGAAGCCTTTCTCGATATGACAGACTCGGCGCATCATTTCGCCGATCGGATCGCCGCCGGTGAACCGTATCCGCTTTGCGCGGCCCGGCACATAAAGGATGAGATCCGGGATACATTGGGGTTCACAGTCAACGTCGGCATCTCAACGAACAAGATCCTGGCCAAGATGGCGAGTGATTTTGAGAAGCCGGACAAGATTCATACACTCTACCCGGAGGAGATTCAGTCGAAGCTCTGGCCCCTTCCGGTCGGCAGCCTCTTTGGCTGCGGCAGGAAGACAGCAGAGAGGCTTACCGGCATGGGCGTCCGAACAATCGGCGAGCTTGCGGAAATGGATCTGGGGCTTCTTAAAAGCATTCTTGGAAACAAGAGCGCGGAGTATCTGTACAATAATGCAAATGGCATCAGCACGTCGCCCGTCACAGGCATCCGGGAAAAGGCTAAGAGCTATTCAAATGAGACAACGACCAGCGAGGACATAAGTGACGCCAACTATGAGTCCATAGGGCTGCCCATTGTCCGGAGGCTGGCGGACAGCGTTGCAAGGCGTCTTAAAGCGGACGGGGTCCGGGCGTTCACGGTCTATGTCATTGTCAAAACATCGGAATTTGCCCGTCACACCCGTCAGACGACACTGATGACATCGACCAATGATCCGGAAAAGATTCGCGAGACGGCGGAACAGCTCATGTATGCTCTGCTTTACGGGCCGGAAGGTCTGTTTTCCGGCGGAGTACGGCTGCGGCTCATCGGCGTCGGCTGTTCCAATGTCGACAGAGAGACATTCCGTCAGATGGATCTCTTTTCATGGGCGGAGACCAGGAAGGCCGAGGAACAAAAGCGGGAGGAAGAGAAAAAGAAAGAACAGGACATGCTGGAAAGAAAGAAGAAGCTGGACGGCATGATGGAGAAGGTGCGGAGACGGTACGGTGAGGAATCGCTTCGGAAGGGAATACAGCCAAAAAGCGAGGAATCGCTTCAGAAGGGAATACAGCCAATAAGCGAGGGCCTGCTTCGGAAGGGAATACAGCCAAAAAGCCACTGAATAGGGGGACGACATCTGATGTGTCCGCCATTTCAGTGGCTTTTCGTTATTATTCGCCTTTGTATTCCATACAGAGCATTGTCAAATCATCAAACTGTTCCGCGGACCCTACAAATTCATCCACAGCCTCCCGGACGGAGAGCAGTACTTCTTTCGGCGATCCGGAAGACGCCCGGTTGAGCGCGTCAAGCATGCGGTCCGTGCCGAAAAAGTCATGTTTCTCGTTCTCAGCTTCCGGCACGCCGTCCGTATAGACGAATAGTTTGTCACCGGGCGCGAGGATAATTTCACTTTCCCTGTATTTCATGTCTTCCATACCGCCGATCACGAAATCATGTCTGCCTTTTATCAGCTCGAATGATCCGTCCTGACTTCTGTAGATGACAGGATTCTCATGTCCTGCGTTGGCTGTCGTGACAAGGCCGGTACTCAGCTCCAGGATTCCGATCCAGACAGTGACAAACATTTCCATACTGTTCTCAGAGCACAGAGCCCTGTTGGCTTCTTCCAGTATCTGCGATACGCTTTTCCGCAGCATGGCGCAGTTTTTGATGATTGTTCGACTGATCATCATGAACAGTGCGGCCGGAATGCCCTTGCCGCTGACATCCGCGATGACCATGGCAAGATGATCATCATCGATAAGGAAGAAATCGTAAAAGTCTCCCCCGATTTCTTTGGCAGGAGACATGGAGGCGTAGATATCAAATGTCTTGCAGTCCGGGTAGGCAGGGAATATGCTGGGCAGCATGGATTCCTGGATCTGGGTGGCCATCTGGAGCTCTGTGCTGATCCGTTCTCTCTCTGCCGTCGCTTTCTTTACCTGGGCGATGTACTTCTTTGAATCATGGGAAAGAGTCGCGAAGGATTCTGCAAGGATCTCGATCTCATCACCCGTGCGGTAAGAGTCTTCCATGGTAAACTCTATTTCTTTTCCGCTGATATCACTGATGCGCTTCGTCATGTGATTGAGCGGTCCAACGATACGCTGCCCCTGATTCTTCGCTGCAAAGAGCATAAGGAGCACAACGGCTGTCAGCAGAGCTGCAATGATTGAACTGATCAGGACTCTTTTTAACAGGAGCTCTTGCCTGGCCCCCTCCTGGATATCCGAGTATCTCTCCGTCATGATAGCGATGGTCTCATCTACCTTATCGCGGCTGAAGACAGATATTTCCGTCCAGCCGAGAGAGGGAATCGTCGAGCCGGTTATGTAGTATGTTCCGTCAGACAGCGTGATTACTCGAATTCCGGATCTTCCATTCATAAGATCGGAAACAAAATCCGCAAGTTCCTTATTATCCGATTTCCTCAGGTCTGTTGTATGCAGGTTCTCCGTAGCCAGGTCTTCTCCGTACACACTCTTTTCAGGTGCCTTGAGTTCCCCGCTTTTCTTCGGTGAAAAAATGACCTGCCCGTTCTGGTTCGTGATCACGTGGAACTCGCCGTCGCTGCCGGTTGATTCAACGGCCTCCTGGATCTTTGTGAGAAAGAAGTCTGATCCTGCCACGGCAAGCAGGTTGCCATTATCGTCATACACGGGCTTGGCGCAGACAATGCATAGCTGACCGGTCTCCATGTCGTCCCCTACGTCTGTAAAAATGAGTTCTCCGGCCTTCACAGCCTCCTGATACCAGTATCTTTCACGAGGATCGAAACTCTTCAGTACGCCGTCCTCCCTGAACCAGCTGCTGGCGTTCCTGCTCGTCGCAAGGTGAATTCCATCCGGCGTACTGATATACACATTCACAGCTCCTGTTGCCTCGCACAGGGAGTTCATCATATTAGTTAAATTTGCGATCTGACCCACATGCGCAGTTATTGCCGGATCTGTCTCGTCCACATCGTCAGGAAGCATGACGATTGTGTTGATCTGATTGAGCATTGACTGAGTGGGTCTTGACCATTCAGCCTGCGGGAGCCTTTCCGGATGACTGAGCAGCGTTTTGGCATACCCGGCAAGAAGTGTGACGCGGGCCTGCAGGTCCGCGAAACTCTCATTCGTGACCAGAGCTTCCAATTCAACGGAACGCGTCATTTCCTTCCTTATGATTTCTTCGACCATGCTCTTGCTGTATTTCGAGATGGCGTCGATCTGCTGCTGTTTGGTCTTTTCAGACAAATTCTCCAGACTCCTGCCCTGATAGATTCCGGCTCCGGTAAAGACGGCGGAGACCAGCAGGATGCATATAGTGAGCAGCAGGATGAATTTGCTTTCAATCCCGCCGATTTTAAGACGTTTGAATTTGATCATTCTCATTGTCCTCTGATATGACTGTATCGTGCGGCAATATGCATTTTTTATTTCTTTGCAATTCTCTGGGGATCCCAGAATGGCATCACGAAAGGCTATACGAGCGGAGCCCGAAAAGGGGAGTTCGGCATCAACGACAATTGTACGCGCGGACAGATTGTGACATTCCTTTACAGGGCAAAGTAAAAGAATAACGTATCTGGCGGAGCCGGCTGAAGACTATTTGTTCTTATTCCTTCCGGAGCGGTTCATCTTAGCCATGGACGTGATGGTCGGGATCTTCATCGGACACACATCCATACAGGAAAGTGATTTGGAACAGCCGCTGCCGAAATGCCGGTCGTAACTGTCCTTGATTTCGCCTGCCTTTTCGTGGTTCCGCGCGGAGACGAGGTAGCAGTCATTGGCGTACACAGCCCCGAAGAAGTTTTTGCCGTTAACATAATTCGGACATACTTCGAGACACAGCCCGCACTTCAGGCATTTTGCGGCATCATACTGGTGCATGTGTTCATTTTCCCTCTGGCGGCGATTCGTCTTCTCCGGCGGCTGGTATTCGCCGATGAACATGTTGGTCTGTCGCAGCGTTTCCTGGATGACCGACCTGTCCGTGAGCAGATCGTGGATCACGGGGAACTTCTGAAGCGGCTGGATCGTGATGACGTCGCCCTTCAGGTCTTTCACCATCGTTTCGCAGGCCAGGGCGGGAACTCCGTTGATCACCATTGCACAGGATCCGCAGATACCCTGCAGACAGGAACACTCCCAGCCGATCCGGGTGGTCGTGTTTCCATCCGCGTCCTTTATGTCATCATGATAATTCAGATAATCCAGGAGTCGGGCGATCGTCAGATCGCCCGATTCTTCTGCTTCAAATGTCTCCCAATAGCTCTCCGTTGCCGGAGACTGTCTGCGCAATATCTTAACTTTCATAATGATGCTCCTTGTCTGCTCGTACGCGGTATTGTCCGTTATCGTAGGAGATGATCGAGGCGTATGCCATATCCGCCAGAGCTGACGGATAATCACTTCTGAAATGAGAGCCACGGCTTTCCCTGCGCCAATTTGCACAGGTGAGAGTCGCCCGGGCCAGAGTCATAATTCCGGTGAGAGAGTAGTTGGCGTACATCATCACGCTGCTGTCATAGCAGATCTGGCCTGCGACAGACAGGTAATAATCGATATCCGAGACGCCTTTTTCCAGAGATTCCTCGCTTCGGACGATGCCCAGATCCTTCCGCATGGTGTCCGCGACCATATCTCTCATATACATCACGGGGAATGGACTTTTTGCGGCTCTTATTTTCTGCAGAACACGATTTTCCTCGTCGATGAGGGGCGAGAAGTTACATTTGCAGCTGCTTGAAGCTCTCGAGGCGATTGCATCGGCAGCCACCATACCGCTGTACATGGCTGAAAGCAGAGAGTTTCCGCCGAGACGATTTGCACCATGATAGATGGACGCGCATTCACCGATGGCATAAAGGTTCGTGATATTCGTCTCGTGATTCAGATGCACCGCAATCCCGCCCATGAAAAAATGAACGGACGGGGCTACCGGGATCGGCTCGCGGCTGATGTCGATTCCCCGGTACTTGCGGCAGAGATCCCGGACCTCCGGAATTCGCCGCCCGATTTCTTTTTCACCGAGGAAAGATATGTCAAGAAATACATCCTTTCCTGTCTTTTCCACCTCACGGCTCACGACATCCCGGGTCAGAAGATTCCCACGGGGTCCGTATTTTTCCTCCATGAAGTAGACACGTCTGCCATTTTCATTGTAAAAGAGCCTGCCGCCCTCGCCGCGCACAGCTTCTGAGATAAGTCGGATCGTAGCCATGTCGTTCTGTG
>JAZRKZ010000042.1:0-3094 GCA_045646565.1 Lachnospiraceae bacterium | reverse complement strand
TTTTCGAAGAGGAGCCGCCTCAACGGCTCCTCACTTTTAATTCAAGGCATCATAGTCGCCGTTCACTATAGCCACCGTTCAACCCTCCTGACTCCTTGTGGCAAAATGCAGGCCATGTTTTACACACGTCTTTCTCATCCGGCTATCCGGGCGGCTGACTGTCATTTGCAAAACACAGAACCAGGTCTGTACTCTCCAAAGCAGCAACCTACAGGAATCTACTAAGTGGCAGCTATCACTCTTTTCAATGTTCTGTAAGTTGATTATAGCACAAATCCTTTGCCTATTCACCTGTCTTTTCCTAATGAAAGAATTCGGCCTAAGGGTCAGGCACGACGACAGGAATATTACTGTTCATTTCCCATCTCTCACGCCGCCGCATCCATCGTATACTCCTCGCAGATCTCATCATACGCGTCGATCGCCTGCTTCATTCTTGCCTCAACTTCCTCCGCCGCATAGAGACCCTGTTCGTTTGCCTTAAGACCTTCGAGAGCCACCGCCTCGCTCATCGGCGGGTTCTCAAGATCAAGGAGCGACACGTTCTGCAGCTGTCCCGTGGTCTGATAGACCATATCAACGGAGATATACTCTTTTCCGTCCGCGTCTGTCCAGCAGGCAAATACCAGCTTGCCGCCGATCGGCGTCTTGTGTTCGACTGTGGCGGAGAGCTCGTAGTCATTTGCCCCGAGGGCTGCAAGGACACTTGCGACATTGGAATCATGGCCGCAGAGGAAGGTGAACTTGCGATTCTCCTTGTCCAGTTCGGACTGGATTTCTTTGAGGAGGGGGTTGGCTACATTTGCAGCGACAAGCGGAGCCGTGAACAGAACGTCCTCATAGATGTCCTTGATCTCGGAGATCGAATCCCACTGCTCTGCGGTGAGAGATTTTCCGAATGCGGCGTTTTCTGCATCCGCCTCAAAATACTGAAGGACCATCGCATCGCTCACAGAGCACGCTGTTTTGAGGGACCCCTTCATCGCCGGCTCCTTATCCTCTTCCAGGATGAACTCCGTGTCTTCCGTGCTGAATCCAGTGAATTTTCCGCTCAGGTAATCCTCGGATTTTTCCACATCTATTACATCCGCCAGCAGCTCATAGTCCTCCGCAAGATCCGGGATCCTGCTTTCAAAGATTTCCTGCATCTGTTCTCTGGCCGCTTCCGTATACTCATCCGTGGCAAATGTTAACTTCGGCTCGAACACCGGATCCATCTTATCAAAGTCGACATGATACTCGACTTTCGTATCCGCCGCCGGCAGAAGACCTGTCTTAAAGAAGTTGGCGGTCGCGATCGTCCGCTGTTTGGAGTTGGAGTAAATACGAACTTCCTCCGCCTCCGGCTGATAGTTTTCCGGGAACAGTTCTTCCTTCTCGAGCCACTTTCTGAAATACTGTCCCATTTCCGTCTCCAGTGTGCCGCCTCGCAGGGACAGGGAGCTCGGATTCGAGGACCAGTTGAACCACTCGTACGGAGTCAGCGTATCGAGCACCGAACCTTTGCCGCTGAGCGGAGATCGGATGTTATGACGGCTCAGGATGACGACCTTCTGAAGGTCATAGCCCTCCCGCGACAGTGAACCGAATTCGATTCCGTCCGCGTCATCCGGCTTTGAGGAAGCTTCCTTCAGGGAATCGCTGTTGACTGGGAATGTGAAATAGGTATCCGGGTACGGCTCATTTTCCAGTGTAAAATGCCACCACTCTTCCACGAGCGGTTTGAACCCGTGCGATGTCATGGCTTCCCTCAGGATCATTCGGTTTTCATACTGCTCATCTGTGATATCTTTATAATCCGGATGGCTGAGTTCGCCAAAGTAATCAAATGTTCCGCCCATGTCGACTTCTTTTTCGGTTCTCATATCGAACAAAGTCAGGTCGACTGTGCTGCCCCGGCTGTGTCCGGAATGCTCATTGATATAGCCCTGCGGGAAAAGCACATCCTTGCTGAGTTCCGGATAGAAGTATTCCTTCATGCGGGTGTCGTCCAGTTCTTTCGCCCAGTTGACAAAGTTGGTCACCGCTCTCTGGGGACGGTAAGCGTCATAGATCTTCAGGCGATATCCTTTCGCAATTACGTCGTCGCTGACCTCCCTGAGGGCTGCTGCCGCTTCCTTTGTCAGGAAAGCGAGCGGCTCCTCATACCCGTCGACACGGTCTCCGATAAAGTTATAGGTGGAGTAGTAGCGAATTTCGAGGATCGCGTCCGGGACAGCTTCGCTAAGCAGCACGAAATCCGATGCATCATCGGACAGCTTCACATCATCTGTGCCCGCCGTCTCCTCTTCCGAAGGGATGGATTCATCTGCTATTGCAGACTCCGTGCTTTGCGCGGAAACGGATTCGTCCGCTGCCGCCGTGTTCTGCGCGGAGACGGATTCGTCCGCTGCCGCCGCTGTGCTTAGTGCGGAGACGGATTCGTCCGCCGAGCCCGGAGCGGCGCTGCCTGCAGCCCCGCAGCCTGCTGCCTCGAACATCATCAATGCGGCGATGCAGAGGGCAAGTACCTTTTTCATTTTCATCATTCTCCTTTCTTTTGTCGCTGTTTCCGATGGGGCGCTTCCTGCACCCCCATGTTACATTATACTAATAGTATACACTGCCAAAAATCCATGTAAAGCGGATGTTCCCTTTTCGCTTGCAGACCCCACCCGTTTCATGTATATTATAGGATACACATGCGTACGGATTTTTTGTGGCCCGAGCGGGCAGATACATACTGCAGACTTCTCTTTGAGGTAACTCGAGATTCTCACCCTGTCGGGCTGCCACACGCAAGACTCGCAAGCGAGTCTTAATTCATTTTTTAAAGGGGGTTGATCATGAACCTGAAAGGACGCCATTTTCTGAAACTTCTGGATTTCACACCGGAAGAAATCCTATATATGCTTGACCGCGCCGACCGGCTCAAGGCTGAGAAAAAAGCCGGTATCCCGCACAGGAACCACGAGGGCAAGAACATCGCCCTGATCTTCGAGAAGACCAGTACCAGAACACGCTGCGCCTTTGAGGTCGCCGCGGCTGACCTTGGCATGCATTCCACCTTCCTCGATCCGTCTGCTTCGCAGATCGGCAAGAAGGAGAGCATCGC
>JAZRKZ010000041.1:0-2547 GCA_045646565.1 Lachnospiraceae bacterium | reverse complement strand
GGCAACGCCAACAACAACAACGCCACGAACGCGAATCGGTGTGCTCCGGATTGTATCAACTGAGGACGAATCAGACCTGCGGCACAGCCGCAGGTTCGTCCTATTTTGACGCAAGGAGCCGAATCCCCGGCCGGAAGGCCGAACAATAAATCCATGACGCACATGACTCGGAAAGGAGCCAGCTGTTCTATAAGCATGGAAACCTATTTTGATATTTCAGACGTGATCGATTTTGAGCCCTTGTATGACTCGATGCTCAAATGTAAGAAGGGCGTCATGTGGAAAGACAGCGTAGCGAGCTATCGCCTGAACGCCATCGAAAGGACGATCAATTTGAGCCGAGAACTGAAAACAGGGAAATATAAAGCGAGCCCGACAGTGAAATTCAGAATAACGTCCCCGAAGCCAAGGGACATTGCAAGTATCACATTCAGAGATAGAGTGTACCAGAGAAGCCTGAACGACAATGTGGTATACCCGATCATGAGCAAATCGTTCATCTACGACAACTTTGCATGCCAGAAGGGCAAAGGAACAGATGCAGCGAGAAAGCGTCTGAAAGAGTTCTTGCGGAAATATTACAGAGAACATGGACATGAGGGCTATGTTGCACAGTTCGACATTAAAGGCTATTACCCGAACATGGATCATGAGGTAGCAGAAAATATATTCAGAGAGAAGCTGCCACCGGAGATATTCCAGATGGTTGAAAGAATACTGCATGGGCAGTACGAAGGCGCAAAGGGATACAATCCGGGGAGCCAGCTGATCCAGATCGCAGGGATATCCGTCCTGGACGGCTACGACCATTACGCGAAGGAAAAACTCCGAGCAAAGTACTATATCCGATATATGGATGATTTTATGATAATCAGTCATGATCAGAAATATCTGGAGGACTGTGTCGAGAAGACAGTGAAGTACATCGAGGGATTGAAGTTTGAGATAAACAGAAAGAAGACGAAGGTGTACAGGCTGTCGGAGGGAATCGAGTTCCTCGGATTCAAATACACTCTCACCGAGACCGGGAAGGTGCTGATGTTCATCAAGCCGGAGAACGTGAAGCGGCAAAGGAGAAAACTCAGGCGGCTGGTCACAAAATCAAAACGTGGGCTCATCCCGAAAGTAAAAGTGGATGAATCCTATGCCGCATGGCGTAACCATGCGAGCAAGGGCAACACGTACAACCTGCTCCAGCGGATGGATAAGTATTACGCTGATTTATGGAGGGAAGAAAATGGCATTGATAACTAAAAACAAGATGGATCTGCACGAAAAAGCCATGCTGGAAAATGCAGAGGCAGACAATGCAAGAAACGCTGCCAACATCGATTATATCGCTATGATGGCAGACATCGAAATTCCAACAGAGGAGGACGAAAATGGAACACAGTGCTAAGTTTGACAAAGTCAAGGGATACTATGACGCCGGGCTCTGGAACAAGACAATGGTCAGGAACGCGGTAAAAAAAGCGTGGATCACGGCAGACGAATACGAAGAAATCGTAGGTGAGCCATATGTCGGATAAGGACATTGCCGCCATAACTCTCCCGGAGCTGATTGATTTAGTCAAGAGGCTTCTTGAGGAAATTGAACTGCGAGCGATGGAAGCAAGTTAAAGGAGGGTGAGATGTTGTATAAGCGAGAATTTTGGAAAGCAACGGCGATAAGACTAATCCGGACATTCCTGACGACGATCCTTGGAGTGTGGACAGCCGGGCAGCTGATCACAGACATTGATTGGGGGACAACGCTGCTGTCGGCAGGATCGGCCACACTTTACATTTTCATCCTATGTCTCGTCCAGGGGCTGCCGGAAGTAAAGGAGGAGGAAGATGAGTAATGCAACAGCAAAAGAGGTCATGCGGCAGGCGATCCTTCAGGCAGGCTACAAAGAGACTGGCAACAACCATACAAAGTTCGGGAAAGAGTTCGGGCTGGATGGACAGTCATGGTGTGCTATCTTCGAATGGTGGTGCGGGGAACATGCCCCAGGGAAAAATCCGATTGCAAAAGCTGCGAAAGCTTCAGACGTTCAGGACCTGACCGTTTCACAGAAAAACGGAAAATGGGTCATGAAGAAAACCGGATCCAGGACAACAAAGAAAGAGGGCCTTGGTAAAGTGAAGTTCGCTGATCAGGTCAGTTTCGACTTTGGAGCAAACGATCTTTGGCGAGACCACACTGCATTCGCCATCGGCAGGATCGGCAACGACTACATTACGGTCGAAGGAAACACAACGCCAGAAGGAACATCAGGATCTCAAACAAATGGAGACGAAGTCGCGATCAAGATCCGGAACTATTCCCTTATATGCTCTATTGACAGACCGGACTACAGCAAAGAGAAAAAATATGTCATCGCTGCGCCGTACCAGGGAACGGTTCCGACGCTGCCGAAGCGCGGCCATTTCAAGGTAGGCGATAAAGGAACGAACGTCAAGCGGCTGCAGAAGGCATTGAACTGGGCGGTCGATGCAGAAATCAAAGAGGATGGCGTCTTCAAAAATGAGACATTGTTCGGAGAAGTCGGAGGCCAAGCGGTC
>JAZRKZ010000040.1:0-12901 GCA_045646565.1 Lachnospiraceae bacterium | reverse complement strand
TGTAAGCCAGAAGAAGCATAAACATTCTGCCGGCAAGCTCATTCACTCTGAGCTTTTTTATGACAGCATCATATAGATATGCAATCATAAAGCATATGAAGAGGCAGGGTAGAAACCACATATGGCCGTCATCTCTGCCTGACAATATATGATTAACGATTATGTTGAATAAACGCTCATGTCTATATCCCGCATAGTTAACGAGCATACGGATCGGAATCATCCATCCCATCGACACAATTGCCCAAGGGATCAGTATACGTTTCGCTTTTGTCCTGACCAGATCGACAAAACGACGCTTACGCGATATGTAAAATAAGAAACCGGAGATACTGAAATAAAGAGGCATCTGAATCAGATTGATCCAGTCCTTCAGCCGTTCTAATACATATACTTCATTAACAGTGGTATACCGAGTCCATTTGCTGTAGAGAATGATACTATGACCGACGACCACAAGAAGGATTGCAATAGCCCTCAGATTTGTTATTTCATTTACCTGCTTTCGAAGTTGATCATCGTCGGTTCTTTTCATCACTCACCTTTTAATGTTTCCGTTATTTTCAAGAACATATTGTTGTTCATCAACGTACCAAAGCAGCTGTTTTTATCATCCACTGCTGTTCCTTCTTCCCGGTCCACCAGTCTGCTTTAATATTCTTTCCGGCACTTGCGGTTCCGTCTATCGTGACGCCTGTATTTCCCTGCTTGCATATAAGCCGATAAGTTCCCACATACATGCCTTTTCCGTTCCCGTTCCAGACCAGCTTCCACCGCTGGCTGCTCTTATTGTCCCATGCGGCTGCTATGATATTGCCGGTCGGACCGTTCCCGCTCATGGTCAGGCATAGCCCGCTTTTCTTGTTGACGATCCGGTAATATCCGTCTCCACTGTATAAAAGCGTGAACTTCTGACTGTCGTTTTCCGCCAATTTTACTGTCTGAACATTGGCCCCGTTTGCAGCAGAATTTCCGGCAGTTCCGATGACCACAGTACTGTCTTGCGGCTGAAGGCGGACTACAGAGCCTACATATTTCATAGTGATCTGTTTCGATGAGAGCCTCAGCCAGAATTTCTGTGAACTGCGCCCGTCGTAAGTATTCTGAGCAAAATGTGTATTTCTTTTCTGCAGATCATTTACTTCCTGCAGGGCCTTACCGGAATGCCGATTGATGAAAGAAACCGATCCGTCGTCATTATGTATGATCGTCCACATCTGTGACTTAAATGACAAATTGCAGTTGGCCAGAATGATGGCTGCACCGTTCGCCGTAGAACCGCCCTTGACGCCGACCGCAAGCATGTTCCTGCTACAGATAATGTTGTAATACCCTTCGCTGTTCCGCTCAAAACGGAACATGCTCACCTCTGTGTTATCTGGATTTGTATCAAGTCTTAGTTCTGTCTGGGGACGACTGGCGATCATTCTCACCATGACGCCGGTGTTGGCGTGAGCAAGGAGCTGATAATCTTTCCTCGCCGATGGATCGGATTCGATATAATTACCGCCATATGTTTCCCGCACTCTTGCACCCTTGATAATGACGTCCGGAAGAACTCCGTCAGTTGAGATCATGGAAACATGCGAATCGAGGGTTTTCGCCGCTTCTCCGGAGACAGCTGACGTCGTAAGAAGGATGTTGTTAAAACGGCAAGTGGCTGCTATGCTTTTCGCGTAGAGTCTTCGGATGACGCCGATTTCCACCTGATTTTCACCTGTCCTGAGGCTCAGCGCATCTGTCACATAATGTGGATCCCACTTGTCCGTGATAACAATATCGACAATAGATATGGGATCGATCTCAATGATCGGACGCAGGTAACTCACGTAATTAGCGGCGTAGGCAGCTATACCCTGCATACCTGTTCTCATGACAATCTCCGCTACAGAGCAGAAGTTTTCATTGGTCAAGCCCGAATCTGTCTTAATATGGATATTTGGAATAAGACCAATCTTGTTGCAAAGCGTCAGATACTCTTCCAAAGTTGGGATTTTTTCACCCTTCCATACGGGATCCGTAGACAGACCAAAATCGTACTCCAGCAATTCCTCATAGTTGTATTTGCGTACAGTTACTGGCATTCCGATTGCATTTCCATCCGCTTTTCGGGCAGTCGCGTTGATCGTTGTATCATGGACGACGACAGGAACATTATCTTTTGTGAACCGGATATCTCCGCCGACATAGTGGAAACCGAGTGCCCGGGCTACTCTGTAGGCGGAAAGTGTGTTTTCCGTTGCCGTCATGTGATAACCCATATGCGCGAGTACTCGGACCTCATCGTCTCCGTCATAATAATCCCGGCTTATGATCTCCGCCGAAACGCCGGCCTCATCTGCAGTAATCTGATACGTGTCGGAAGGAAGTCCCATCTTCGTCAGGATTGTTCGACTTTGTGACAGAAGCTGTGCTTCCGACGCTGCGCTATCCAACTGTATCTTTTGAATGTACCCGTCCTGCCAGGTTATATTCAGACAACGCTCATCGCGCGTTCCTACCATCTCTTCCGCCGGAAATTCCGTCTCTTCCGGCACAGCGTCCTCTATCCCGCCATCCGGCATAACCGCCGATGCAGATGACTCAACATCAAGGTCTATTGCTGTTTCCTCATTCTCTTCCGGAACCGTCTCCGAATAAGATGAATCGATTTCTCCGCCATTTTCCTCGTGGGTATACACCGCATCAGTATTCTCCGCATCATTGTCTCCCGAACGAGTCTCCGCATCTGCCTGCATAGCATCAGCTGCCACGTCTTCCATCAACACATCTGCTTCCTGAAGTGTGACATCACCTGTCTCCGATGCCGGGACAGGATAGGCCGTGTTCAGGATGGCAAGAACTATCAATATGCAGCTAAATGCTTTTCTCAAAGTTTTATTCATAGTTCTCATATAAAATTTTATTCCCCCTCATACTTAGCCGTATGCGACCCCTTTTTTGAAATGTCAGCTTTTTCAAACCCAGCCGTCTCGCTCCCAAGCAAAAATCCTTTGATGAAACCGTATACCATATGCATCTGATTTGGCTCCAGTTCCCTCAATAGAGCGATCAGTTCATCAAGATCGCCGTCTTCCTCATTCTGCCCGAATAAGCTTAACATTTCATTCTGCTTTTCCGGCTGCCCATCCCCTCATTCATAAAGAACCTCCATGTAATAACTCATTTTTTGTATTTAGATTCAGATAAACGCTTCCTTCTTTGTATCTTAAATTTATATTTTAGTTTACACAATCTCTTTTTTGTAATCTAAGTTTAGATAATAGTTGATATAGTGCATATTGTCAATAGAATATCCGCCAATTCGACTTCGCAATGCAGATACATTTCAGTAAATCTGATTTACTTTTCGTTGCGATGTTGTTTTTGTTGTGTTATTGTGATTACTAGAAGGAGATACGAACATGGAAACAGGCGAAAGAGTCAGAAAAGTCAGAAAAGAAATGGGGCTCACTCTCGAAAAATTCGGAGCACGTCTCGGCGTCAGTAAGATGGCTATTTCAAAAGTCGAAAACGGAAAAAATGCTCTATCCGATCAGTTGTGCAAATCAATCTGCAGGGAATTCGACATCAATGAAAACTGACTTCGGACCGGTGAAGACACTATGCAGGTATCAAGCGATGGCGACATTGTTTCTCAATTGAGCGAGAAATACTATCTGGATACTTTTGAAGAGGCGATCGTGCGTGAGTATCTGAAACTTGACCCGGACACAAGAACACTGTTCAAGAATTATCTCGGCAATGTCGCCGCTACAGTAAAAAGGCTGAGCGCATACTCAGAAGCGATGGACAGGCTGAGCAGGAAGAACAGCGGGCCGGAAACGACTGAAGAAAACGAATCCGGCGAAAGAAGTGAGTAACCCCCAGTCGACTGAAAGTATTGACGGAATAAGCAGGCACATAAAAAAAAGCTGTCGCGCAAAACGACAGCTTTTTTATCTCTTTCGTTATTTACATTCAAGGAATCTGAACGGATCCTCATCCGGCATCGCGAGGAACTGCATCATCAAAAAGGCGGCCCGAAGCGACAGCTTCTCCTCCGCAAGGATCCTGCGGACCTCCGCCTTGTCGGCGAGGAAGACCTCGATCCATTCGGTCGACTCCAGTGCGCGGGCGCTCGTGCCGGTCACGTATCCGAACACAGCGCTGCCCGGCTCATCGGTAAAGCCGGGGGCGAGGAAGAATGGCCGGCGGCAGAAAGCCTCTCCGCCCGTATACTCCTCAAATTCAAATCCAGTCTCCTCCTGCATCTCACGTGCGGCTGCCTGTCCGGGCGTCTCACCCGGATCAATGAGGCCTGCCGGGAGCTGATAAATCATCTCATCGACCGGGAAACGGTACTCCTTCTCGACAACGAGCCGCGGATGTTCCTCCTTAGTGATCGCAAAGATACAGATTCCTTCCGGCGTCAGGTCATGCGTTCTGATCTTCAGTTTCTCATCAGAGTTGCGGGTACAGAAGTAATAATCCCTCGCATTCCCCTCACGATCTTCAAATCCCAGATGATACATATTCAAAAATCTGTTGTTCGTCTGGCGCTCTACGCTTTTAATATGGCTGCTCATATCTTCATCCTCCATAGCCTTAGTATTTACCTGATCGGGATCTGTTCAGCAAATCCCGGTTCTTCTCCGCTCACAAGATTGCCCTCGGACAGTTTTCTTCTTTCACTCCTCCGGAATCAGTTTATCAAATATCTTTCTGAAATAGACAGACATGATATAGGAAAGTCCGCCCGGGCCGAGAAGGAGCCACTCCGGAAGAACTATAAGGAAATGATCCGGCCGCATCACAAAATAGATAATAGGCCCGGCTGACAGAACAATGAACATAATTGTCTCGATCGGGTTCAGGACCGCCAGTTTCCATGCGTTAACGAACGTATTCTTTATAGTGTTATCGAATTTCGCAAGAAGCGGGCAGACATACACGTAGACTCCTGTAAAGAGAATGAACGCCGCGTACAGACAGGCGACAAGGAGCCCGGACCTACCCATTCCGCTAGACTTTACTATCGTGTAATCAAGGAACAGGCTCACATATACTATGATCCCGATGACTGTCACGAAGATCGACTGCCGGAAATTTGCCCGGAAAGCCTGAAAAAAGCTCTTTGCGATTGCCCCCTCTTCATTTTTGACCATCTTGAGGGTCACCGTATAGACGGCGATTGTCGAAGCTCCCATCGTAAAGATAGGGATGCTGCACAAGAACCATAGGACGGACAGCACGCCACAGTCAAATACTCTTGTGAGAAAACGATTCAGTCTGTTGTCCGGGGCAAGAAACCTTTTCATGAATTATCTCCTCCCATCAGATAGTTGAAGCAGAGGATCGCCTTGTCGGGATTTGCGCTGTAAGAAACTATACCACAGTATAATTCCCGGCCTGTCATTGACATCGCAGCATACACGCTGCTATCCGAAATCCGTACGCCGTAAGGCCGGATCTCACCCGCGCCATAACCCAGCTCAACATTGAGACCGCCGTTTATATCATACGGTTCCTCATACCCCGCAGAGCTGATGATATAATCCTCGTATATCTTCATCTGCTCATCGGTAAGGACCGTTTCGAGGTCAAAAAAGATCCCCTCACCGGCCAGTTTGCGGAACATTTCCTCCTGACATATGACAAGATCGACCTCGCCGATTCCGAGGAGAGTCGCAAGCTGCATTCCTCCCACATCATTGTCCTCATGTCCGCCATCGAGGAAGACTGCATCCGGAACAACGCCAATCTTTTCCGCCAGGGCTTCCTGTGCTTCCCTCGCCATCGTATCATCCAGAACGTCGCTGAATATAAAGGCCCGCATGACAACTTCCGCCGCCGGATGCGTGACCACCCAGACCGTATACAGAACGAAGACAAGAATGATCAGGCCGACCGCAGTGTGTATCTTGTAGTAGTCCCAAAAGTAATTGATCTTCTGCCTTGTATCCAGTTCCTTCCAGTTCTGTCCGGGCGTCTTATGCTCGTCCATAGGCGTTCCTCCTTGTGTCAGCACTCACTTAAGTATATAACTTTTTAAATGTATTGTCACCTATTCTGTGGGGGGCAGACACAGCCTGCCTCAAAGCCAGAGTCTTCGTAGGAGAAGGAGGGATTTGGGCGAGTGACGAGCCGTGCAGACTCGAGAAAACGGCTGCGCGGGTGCTTGCACACGAAGCAGACGTTTTAGAAGAGTCTATAAGGCGACAGACGTCATGAGCATGAAGCGGAGCGGAATGCGAATGGCGGCTCGTCAGGAGCCGCGGCAGGCGGAGCCTGCCTCGAAGACGGAGTCTTCGTTGTAAGAAAAAAGGTCACCGAAAACGGTGACCTTTTTTCTTACAAACGGAGAAGGAGGGATTTGAACCCTCGCGCCGCTATTAACGACCTGCACCCTTTCCAGGGGTGTCCCTTCGGCCAGCTTGGGTACTTCTCCACGTTGCTCGAATCTATGACGACTTGCGCCTCAGTATTCAATTGCTGTATCCGCAACAGCAAAATTGATTATAGCAAACCTCCTGAAAAAAAGCAACTCTTTTTTCAAAATTTACACCGAATCAAGGACGGCAGCGAGGGACGCCCCGCATCCCCCGCGCCGGGGCTATTAGATATCGTTATTTATACATGGCTCAGGATCAGCGTCATCTCCCCGGTCGCCGTGAGGACGCCGACGAGGGCCGGAACAAAGATGCTGTCGCCTGCACGAAGCTCCTGCTCACTGCCGAGGAACGAGACTTTGCCGGTTCCTTTCATGCAGATGATCGACGTGAACTTACTGGTATCCATCGGTATTCTGGTCTCTTCTCTGATTTCGTAAACGGTCGCCTCGAAATACTTGCAGCGGGTGACGACTGTACCTGCGGAATCTGCCTCCGACTCGATCTCGCCCTGCTCGAACTTCCTGAAGTTGAGGACATCGAGAGCTTTCTTGATGTGCAGCTCACGCGGATTGCCGAACTTATCCCTGCGGTCAAAGTCATACAGACGGTAGGTGGAATTCGAGCTCTGCTGAATCTCGCAGATCAGGTTTCCGCCGCCGATCGCATGGACCGTTCCGGCCGGAATATAGTAAACATCGCCCGGCCTTGTCTCATAGAAGTTCAGGACTTCCATGATCGTGTTGTCCGCCACACGCCGCTCTACCTCCTCGGCTGTGACATCCCGGTTAAAGCCGACATAGAGGCCTGAGCCCGGTTCCGCCGACAGAACATACCACATTTCATTCTTGCCGTATTCGTTCTCGAACTCGAGGGCATAGTCATCGTTCGGATGGACCTGGACAGAAAGGTTATCCTTGGCGTCGATGAACTTGACCAGCAGCGGGAAGTTCTGCAGCGGGCTGCATTTCCAGCCGAGCGCTTCCTTGCCGACGCCCTTCAGATAATCATCAAAGTACATACCGCGATACCGGCCGCTTCCGAGGATGCTGGGACCTGCCTTATGGGCGGACATCATCCAGGCTTCGGCAATGATATCGTAGTCGCACTTCATGCCGTAGACATCGCGGAGCTGTGTACCGCCCCAGAGATTGTCCTTGAAAGCCGGGAGCAGTCTGACGAGCGGTTCTACAACATAACCGTCGCCGACGCTTTCCAAACGACTGCCGAGGAACTCTGCGCCCTGTTCGAAGTTACCGACTGCCGTCTCGACAAGAACAAGCGTCTCCTCGCTGTGATTGGAGATGGAGTGTTCGCAGCCGATCGGTATCTCAATGTTGGAGTTGATGCCGTAAATCCCGGACACGCCCTGTTTGACGATCTCCGCCCTGCCCTCAACAATCGTCAGGTTCTTGCTGCATTTCGCGAGACTGTGGGACGGAATCGTATTTCCCGCCGGGACAAAGATCCGTCGGATCCGATATCCCTCCGCCTCTACCAGCTCCTCATAGTGGCCCCACGGGCGGTAGAAGACTTTGCCTTTCGCGGCTACATTTGCCAGTTCCTCATGGTTCTTTATGATATCCTTGACCTCGCTGGAACGGCCGTAGCGGCCGACATAGACGGCGTCGGGGGTATTTGCAACGATGATGTTGTCAAGGCCGTTGATAACGACTGCCTGTTCCGGGAAGTTGTTGAATACCACAGAATTGTAGCAGTCTTCCTTGATCACGACGCCTTCCGTCGGGTAATCCGTAGCCGGCAGGTCTTCCAGACTGTCGATCTGGCTCCACAGGAATACGCCGCGGACCGCCGCGAGCTTGTCTGTCTTCTCGAGCAGGGACTTTGCGATATGCATCGGATTGAAGACCTTCTCCGCGGAAGCCGGATAATAGACATAATTGCCGGTCAGAGTCGGCGCGTCAATGAGGGCGCTCTTCTTCCAGGCATCCTGAAGATCGTAGATCTTCTCCGAATCCTCTACCTGATATGTCATGTTGGCGCCGGCTGTCAGGCGCTCATCGTAGACAGCCCGGCACTTGTAGTATTCTTCCGGCTGGGCAAGCCGAAGTTCATTGAGGAAGACGTCTGCGCGGAAAAGGAGCATGCCGAGGTTCCTGTAAACAGCTTCCTTCTTGAGATCGATCGCCGCGCGCGTGGCCGCATCCGGCTTCTCCACGAATTTTCCGACGGTACCGTCGTTCTTCAGACCGAAGACATAGCCAAAGCGCGGATTAATCTCATTTTCTCTCAACGTAAAGAGCGAGATTTTTCCTTTGCGGGCGTATTCCTTGGCCTGCATAACGCAGTCCTTATAATCTTTTTCACCGTTGCCGCTTTCCGGACGCGGATAGATGACATGGTCGGAAACGACGACAAAGACGTATTCGGACGGAACTATGTCAAGACATGCGAGCGCAATGGCGTGCAAAGTATCTTTGGAATCTTCCTCGTAGACACAGCGATACGGCGTGCCCTGAAACGCCTTCATCTGATCTTCAATGATGAACCGATAGTCGCTCTTGGTCACTATGATGAACTCGTCACAGAACGGAAGGTTGCGGGAGACTGTCTCCTGAAAGAGAGAGTGATTCTTCTGAATCTCAATGAACTGTTTTGGGTAGTTTTTCCTTGACAGCGGCCAAAGGCGCTCGCCCTGACCGCCAGCCAGAATCAGACATTTCATAGGACCTCCTTATGTTACGGCAGTGCCTGCACATATCATATGCACGGATATTTCTTTAAAAACTTCCCACGCCAAGGTTCATGGAGGGTCCTCATCGAACTTTTGCTTCGCGGAGATGCCTGCGCCCGGCCCCGCTTAAGCTTTAATTTCGATTTCGGTCTGCATCAAAACAGAAAGCGGGAAGTTTTCGTTCTATATTTTTATTGTATCATCACACACAGAAATGACAATAAATTCTTGCCCGAAAAAAATGGAGCAGGCCCTCGTCCTGCTCTCTCCCGGCGTCACCGACTGCACAAAAAACGCCGCACCGGACAATGTGCAAATGAATACGACCGGCAGTCACTTCCGCCTTGCATATTCGATTGCTGTTGTCTCAGCGCGACAGTTCCTCTTTAATTCACTATAGTAATTTTCGTCTCAGTTCCTGTTTTTTCTTTGTTTTGCTCGTTCTCAGTATCAGATCCCACTCTTTTTCGCCGCGCACTCGCTGCACAGTCCGATGAATTCGATCTCGTGTTTTTCCGGAACGAATCCGCATTCCTCCGTCCGCCGGTCCAGCTCATCCATATAGGGCAGCACCGCATCCGATATTCTGCCGCAGCATCTGCAGTGCAGGTGGTAATGCGGTTCCCTGTTGTAGTCGTAGCGGACATCCTCTCCCGTCAGCTGCACACGGGTGATCGTTCCCTCTTCCGCGGCGTCTGCCAGCACACGGAATACAGTTGCCCGCGAAACTTTCTGTCCGTCGGCCAAGAGCTGCTCCGCGACCATTGAGGCTGTCGGGTGATTATCCATCTTGTAAAGGGCTTCCCGGATCGCCCTCTTCTGCTGAGTGCTTCGCTTCTCCGTCTTCGCCATAAGATGATCTCCTAACACAATAACTGCAGTGTGATCCCGGCGGAATGCCGGTCTGCGTGCCGGAACCGCCCGAAAACTTACATTGTACGCTTCTTTAAATATTTGAGATTATATCTCAATCTTAGCGTATGTTACTATCATTGCCAAGACTAACCGTACATGGGCAATATAAAAGAGGGCCTCAGCCCTCCAAAGGATCAAAGGAAAATGTCAGACACTCCCCGTTATCGATCTGATAGTCATAAAAACTCCCGCCATCGATCTGCGAAAGAATCGCCATGATCGTCCCGCCGTGTACGACGAAGGCCGCATCCATTCCATCCGCCATGTCCATGGCCTTCCAGAACCCGCGCATCGCGCGGCATTGCATCTGCGCCATCGACTCACCGCCGGGGAAAGGCATGGTCCCGCCGCTTTCAATAAAAGCCTGATAGTCTGCGTCGCCGGTGAGCTCCAGATAATTCTTCCCCTCGAACGCGCCAAAATCGCACTCCCGAAAATCACGGATCACGTGCGGCTCCATGTCCGGATAAATGATCTGCGCTGTCTCAACGCACCGCTTCATGGGACTCGTGAACACTATCATCGGCCGGCCATAGTCGCCGCGCGCAGCTTTTTCCGAAAGCTCCGTCCGGCTCCCCGGCATGAGCGCCTCGTCCGTTCTCCCAATATATCGTTTTTCCGCATTTCCCGGCGTGCGTCCATGCCGGATAAAGTAAAGTTCCATAGGGCCTCCGCGATTTTGTCAGGCGTATGATATTCCTTTTTAAGTACGTCTTCTTTCTAGACGACTATGAACGAAGCCGCTGCCGCCACCGCTGCACATAAAAGCTCGAGCTCCAGGATCAGACACCCGCAGAGATCTCCGCTCAGTCCGCCGAACTCACTGTTCATCCTCCGGCAGAAAAGGAGCGTCCAGAGAACACCGCATAAAGCTGCGGCAAAGCCCGCATAGGGCGCGGCGATGATCATGGCAGCCGCGCACAGTATATTCCAGATAAGGAGGACCGCTCTCACTTTCGGCTTGTCGGAAGCTGTCGTGAACGTGTAGGCAAGCCCCTCCCGCTTGTTGCTCGGCATATAGACCATTGCTGTCCCCGTGAGAGCTCTCGCATACGCGAATCCGACCGCAGGCAGCACCGCAAAGCCCGGCATGATCTCCGAAACGGCCACAAGCTGCAGAAGGTAGTAGACAACTGTCATGATCACCGCAAAGGCTCCTATGTGGCTGTCCATGAGGATCATCAGCTTCTTCTCCCTGCTGCCCCAGGAATTCATCGCATCCATCGTGTCCATATAGCCGTCCACATGGATGCCACCGGTGAGAAGGATCGGCAGCGCGGCAAGAAGGCAGGTCCTGGCCATCACCCCTGCGCCGGCATACACCAGCGCTCTGTAGAGCAGAAGCCACAAAAACCCCACCATGCAGCCGACGAGCGGCAGGAAGCAGAGCACGAAGCGCATGTTCTCCTTTTTCCACTCCACTTCCGGCATCGGTATTTTACTGTACATTGCAAATGCAATCACCGCCGACCGCAGCACCTTCATCCCGCAAATCTCCTGATTATTTATTCGTGAACACCCTGATCCCGTCGTCGGCATCGTAGTCGGTGGCAAATCCCATTTGCTCAAATGTGAGCGCGCTCCGGTACTCCGCCACTGCCACATCGAGGACCGGAAAAAGCAGCACCGCCCCGGTCCCCTCGCCGAGCGCGAGGTCTGCAGAAAGGACAGGATCAAGACCCAGCTCCTTAAGCAGCGCTTTTATCCCCTTCTCCCGCCCCAGATGCGAGGCGATCAGATAATCCCTGACGCTCTCTTCCATCCGTACCGCGATAAGGGCTGCCGCCGCCGTGATGATCCCGTCGAGAACGACCGGGATCCGTCGCCTCGCACAGCCGGTGCAGAAGCCGGCGATCGCGGCGATATCGAGACCGCCGACGCAGCGCAGAACATTGAAGGCAAACTCCCTGTCATCGACCGGCCGGCTGTCTTTCAGAAGTCCGTGAACGAGCAGCCCCCGCCAAACGACATCCCGCTTTCGCGCAAGCCCATCGTCGTCGAGCCCGCCGCCCCGGTCTGTGACCGCGTCCGGATCAAGACCGCACAGGGCCGCGGTCACTGCCGCCGATGTGGTCGTGTTGCCGATCCCCATCTCGCCCACAGCCGCGATCTGATAGCCATCGCGCGCAATGCGGTCCGCCATCGTGATGCCGGCAAGGAAGGCCTGCTCCGCCTCTGCCTCCGACATCGCCGGACCCTTGAGAAAATTCCTCGTCCCGTCCGCCACATGAAGTCCGATCATGGCTGCCGGCCTCGCCGGCATATATATGGGCAGGATCCCGACATCCACAGTCAGCACATCGCAGCGCGAGGCCTTTGCCATCGTGTTAATATTGCCGCAGCCGCCGGCGATATGCATGGCGACTGCAGCCGTGAGGCTCTGGGATGACTGGGATATCTTTTCTTCCACAATACCGTTGTCGGCAGCAAATACAACGCACACACGCCGGGAGATGTCAATATTCTCTGTCCGCATGGCGCCTGCGATCCGGACAACGATATCCTCGAGTTTTCCGAGGGAGCCTTTCGGCTTGGACACGGCGTTCCACCGATCCCGCGCCCGCTCCATGGCTTCCCGGTCAGCAGGCTGAATCCTGTCTCCTGTCTCAATCATCAATCTTTACCAGGCGGATCAGAAGCTCCGCGCACTTTTCCATCTCGTCAACACTTGCGTATTCGTAACGGCCATGGTAATTGTAGCCGCCCGTACACAGATTGGGGCACGGGACGCCTCTGAAGCTGAGGGCGGATCCATCCGTACCGCCTCTGACCGGCATCTCCCTGCATTCTACTCCGAGCCCTGCAAATGCGTCCTTGACCCTGTCGATCATATCCATATGGTCTTTCATCACTTCGGCCATATTGTAATAGGTATCGGAGATATCCATGGAAATCGTACCCTCGCCGTACTTTTCATTGA
>JAZRKZ010000039.1:0-2279 GCA_045646565.1 Lachnospiraceae bacterium | reverse complement strand
TTCGCTCTTCGACTTCGAGGCCGAGATAATGCTCTGCAACATATTCAAGAGAACGTCTTGTGATCGACGGAAGGATCGTCGGGGAACCGACTGTGACGAACTGGTTGCCCTTGATGAAGATGATATTTGCGCCGCCGGTCTCCTCGACCTTTGTGCGTGTCGCGGAATCCGGATACAGGTTTTCTGCAAATCCCTGATTGTGGGCCTGAACGATTGCATGAAGGCTCATCGCATAGTTGAGGCCGGCCTTGATGTGGCCTGTTCCGCGTGGTGCGGCACGGTCGAAATCAGCGATCTTGATAACGATCGGCTTAGCGCCGCCCTTGAAGTACGGGCCGACCGGTGTGCAGAAGATGCGGAACTGATATTCATTGGAAGGCTTGACGCCGATGACAGCGTCAGAACCGAACATGAACGGACGGAGATACAGGGTTGCGCCGGAACCGTAGGGCGGGACCCAGGATTCATTTGCAGCAACGACCTGCTTAACTGCCTCGACGAAACGATCTTCCGGGAACGGCGGCATCTCAAGACGTCTTGCGGAGTCTGCCATACGGGATGCGTTGAGGTCCGGGCGGAAGCATACGATGTGGCCATCCTCGGTCTCATATGCCTTCAGTCCTTCGAAGACGGACTGGGAATACTGAAGAACGCCGGCGCACTCGGTAATCTGCACTGTCGCATCATCAATGAGGCCACCCTCATCCCATGCGCCGTTCTTGTAATTTGATACATACCGCTTGTCTGTAGCTATGTAACCGAAGCCGAGACTGCCCCAGTCAATATTCTGTTTTGCCATTGTTTGCCTCCCATCAATTTTTCATAAAATAACTGTGAGTTTGTTCCGCCGCTTTGGCCGGAGCCGCAGCGACATTCGTGAAACAACAAATATAAACATTACCATTATATCCCTCAGAATTACGATGTCAAACATAAATGTAGTATAAAGGGGCTGCCGGGGATGTAAAGAGTGCGATTTTTTGGGATTTTCAGGTGACATTTGCAGCTTGGCGACGTTCTTACAGCGAATTTTTTGGGCGTGGACGCATTTGCCGCAGGCGGGCGGGTTTTGTCGTACAGCGCGGGGCCGTAAGGAAAAATTCAACAAAAACAGTGAGGATTTCTGCTTATTTGTGCAATATCGAATTTGTAAATCTAGGTTGAAATTAGGGAAAACATGAGGTAAACTTACTTGCATGAATCTATATGAAGCAATTTTTCAGAGAAAATCAACACGGAAATATCTGATGGAGTCGGTGGAAGCCAGCAAGCTTGCCGCGATTGGCGCTTTTTATGAGGATGCGCCTTCGTTGTTTCCGGGTATTCGGACAGAGATCGGTATTACCGACAATACAGATGGAAAACACGCCCCGAAGGGCTTTTTTGGCGTACGCGCCCCATATTATTTGACTATTTATTCCGAGAAAAAGGACCGCTACATGATGAACGCGGGCTGCATTATGGAGCAGCTGAGCCTTTACATGCTCACGCTGGGACTTGGCAGCTGCTTCCTTGGAAGCGTTAGTTACAGACAGAAGCGTGACGATCTTATTCCGGTCATTGTCATGGCTTTCGGTAAGAGTGCAAATGCCCTTACGCGCCGTGCGACCGAAGCGAAGCGCATTCCAATGCATGAGCTGTGCATCTTCAAGGAGGAGCCGCGCCACTGGACGCAGGATGTCATGGAGGCGGCCCGGCTTGCACCGTCTGCGATGAATTCACAGCCGTGGCGGTTCGTCATCATGAAGAGCAGGATCCATTTCTTCTCCAAGAAGAGAGATATCGACAGCTTCGGCAGGTGGGACGAGTTCAGCTTTGGCTGCCTTTTTGCGCATGTCCTTGTGACAGCAGAGGAGGAGTGGCTCGACGTTGACCTGATCCGTCTTGAAAATATCAGCCAGAAGAACTTCAGGAGCAGCCAGTACGTGCTGTCGGCCCTGATCAAGGCTGAGTGAGGCCTGGGATTTGGGCTTTTGGCCTTTGGCTTTTGTCTTTTGGTCTTTGTCTTTTGGCTATTGACCTGGGTGGCGGTGTGACTTGCGACAAGAGTTTTAAATTTGGATAAATGTATATACAATACATAAAATAAGGACAAATCGAAAAACTTCAGAAAGACATTTGACACACGGCTTTAAATAGTGTATAGTAATCCTTGTCAGGTGACTGACAGAAATGCGCGAGTGGCTCAGCGGTGGAGCACCACCTTGCCAAGGTGGGGGTCGCGGGTTCGATCCCCGTCTCGCGCTTCTTTTTTTGCCTTTTTTCAAGAACGGGTCTCG
>JAZRKZ010000038.1:0-2687 GCA_045646565.1 Lachnospiraceae bacterium | reverse complement strand
TGGTATAATGATCCTGACCCGGCTATGTGGCTTTTATGTGCACTTAGCAGGTCTGCAATTCAGGGCTGCCTCTGCCTTAGACTAATTATTCTTGTGAAATTGCGTTGGAAAAGATAAAATAAATTACATAAAGAAACAGATGATTTTCCCCGGCCTTGAGAAGAAATATTGCAGCATCCTGCGAAAAGGAATTCAAGGCTTTTGTTTGAGACCTGATGGCATATGACACTCGGGGCACAGTCGGCTGCAGCGGAAGAAAGGAAAGTATATGCAATACAGAGAGGATAAATACGGAAACAAATTGTCAGTTCTGGGTTACGGCTGCATGCGCTTTACGCAGAAAGGGGCCAAGATCGACAGGAGAAAAGCCGGGAAAGAACTCATGGCCGCCTACAGAGCAGGCGTTAATTATTTTGACACCGCCTACATTTATCCCGGCAGCGAGGAACTGCTCGGCGCATTCCTTACACATTATCAACTCAGGGATAAAGTCAATGTCGCGACGAAGCTCCCGCAGTACATGGTCGGGAACCGGGCTGCGATCGACCGGTATTTCAATGAGGAGCTTTCCCGCCTTCAGACGGATTATATTGATTACTACCTGATGCACCATCTGACCGATGTGGCCGCATGGGAGAGACTGCAGAAGATGGGCGTGGAAGAGTGGATCACGGAGAAAAAGGCGTCCGGCGCGATCCGGAATATCGGTTTTTCCTATCACGGAAATACTGCAAATTTCCTGAAGATCCTGGACGCTTATGACTGGGATTTCTGTCAGATCCAGTATAATTATCTCGATGAAGTCGCTCAGGCCGGGGCAGAAGGCCTTCACGCGGCGGCCGCCAAGGGGATCCCGGTAATCATCATGGAGCCGCTGCGCGGCGGAAAACTCGTGAACAATCTCCCGAAAGAGGCGCTCGAAACAATGAAGAAGAGCGGGCGGGAATGGTCGCCTGCCGAGTGGGGGCTTCGCTGGCTCTATAATCAGAAGGAAGTCACAGTCGTCCTGTCCGGCATGAACTCTCTTGATATGGTGAAGGAGAACTGCCGGATCGCAGACGAGGCCCAGATCGGCTCCATGACCGATGAGGACTTCGCAATTTTGGAGACGGTCAAAAAGGAAATCAGAGACAAGGAAAAAGTCGGCTGCACCGGCTGCCGCTACTGCATGCCCTGTCCGAAAGGCGTGGACATCCCCGGGATCTTCCGCTGCTATAACGCGATGTATACGGAGTCGAAGGGAGAGGGCCGGCGTCAATTTGCACAGACGGTGGGCCTTACGAAGGAGCCGGCATTTGCCACCCAGTGCATAAAGTGCGGCAAGTGCGAACAGCACTGCCCGCAGGGCATCCCGATCCGCGAGAAGCTTGTGGAGGCGGACCGCGCGCTGCGGCCGCTGCCATATAAGGTCGGGATTAATGTCGCGAGGAAGTTTATGTTCAGGTGATGCTGATTTAATTGTAATATTGTAGAACAATCCAAGTGGGACAAAATTCGAACAAAAAGCTGCCACAATATAATGATGTGGCAGCTTCTTTATATGCGTAGACGTCAGGTCGCCAGGGAACAGCCGGACGCCCCGCTCTTTAGTATGATTTCAACATCGCCCTCTTCGGTACGATGACCATATAAGCCCCATTCTTTGTCTTCTTAAGCAGGGTCAGCATGATATCCTCCGGCACGCTGACACAGCCCGCCGTATACCAGCGGGTCGGATTCTTGCAGTGCAGGAAGATGGCGGAGCCTCTTTTGAAGACGGTCGGATTTATGTTGAAGCCGATGGACATTGCGTATTTGTACACCTCATATTCGATGAGGTGTTCGCCGGGAACACGGTAAGAACTCTCGACCCAGGTGTTATAGGTGTCATAGTCGCCGGACCAATAGGAGTTCTTGGTGATCTGACGGTAAGTCATCGATGTTCCTGGGTTCTTGTCGAGTCCGAAAGCGAGGGGCAGAGTAAATGCGCCGATCGGAGTGGTCTTGTCGCCTTCTTTGCGTTCACTGGCCAGTTTATAGCCGTTCTGTCCGTAACCGCAGTAGGAGGAGATGACTTCGGTCCACTTGCCGTTCACCTTATTGTAGAGGGTGAGCGTATGACCGACGACCATGATGATCTGGTTCGTTTTCTTCGATGTGGACATAATGCTCAGATATTCGATGAAGGGAACCTTGGTGTCTGGAAGGAGTCGTCCGTTCTTGTCAAAGTAACGCTGTTCGCCGTTTACTTTGGCCCAGCCGTGTGTTCGATGGCCCCTGTTATCAAATAAGTAAGTATAGCCGTTGATCGTACTGAGACCGATCGCCAGTCGGCCGTTCTTATCAAAATAAGGTTTGTATCCGTCGACAACTGTCCAGCCGACAGCCCGGTGGCCGTCTTCTGAAAAGTAATAGGTGTAGCCATTAATGGTGTTCCAGCCGATCGCCAGTCGACCGTTCTTGTCAAAGTAGGGTTTGTAGTCATCGATGACTGTCCAGCCTTTCGCGCGGCTGCCGTCATTGTAGAAATAGTATGTATAGCCGTTGATGGTGTTCCAGCCGGTCGCCATATGGCCGTCTGCAGGGAAGAAATAGGGTTTTACGCTTCCTACAACTATCCATCCTGTTTGAAGCCGACCATACTGATTGAAGAAGTATTTTTTATTGTCAATATCAACCAGACCTCTCGCGCGGCTGCCGTCCCCATA
>JAZRKZ010000037.1:0-10516 GCA_045646565.1 Lachnospiraceae bacterium | reverse complement strand
CCGATCGGCTCGCGGGAGACCTTCTCCAGCGTGGACGGCAGCGTCAGCTCTTTCAGGGAAGACGTATAGCTGACGGCGCTCGTGCCCATGCTTTTCACGCCCTCCGGAATCACAAGTTCACGGAGAGAATAGGCGGATTTTATCGCGTAATCATCAATTCTCACAAGGGAGTATCCCTGCACCTCGGAAGGAATTTCAAGAACGGTGTCGTCACCGGAATAGCCAACGAGCCAGACTTCCTGCCCGTGGATCTCGAAGGTCAGGCTGCCCTTATCCGTATCAACGCTGATCACATTCTCCGCGTAACCATCCACCGCGGGCGCGCTGATATCATAAATCTCCGATCCGTGTTCCGTACCGTTTATATCCCGCAGGATGACCTGAACGGAAGTGGAAAAATCAAGTTCATCGACGTGCCTGCTGACAAAATGCAGGCTTTCATCTATTTGCAGCAGATGTGCCGAGAATACTCCCACCTGATTGTCCCACTTATAATACGGAAGCATCGTGCCGTCCTCATCCCGGGTGGGGTAAACAACATCCGACGTATACTCGTTCAGCGTTATGTATTCCCCAAGATCGACCGTATTCTTTCCGCCGGTCGAGACAGAGGCGTCGTCATAGCGGAAGGACTTGACGGAAAAACTGCCGTTCTTTTCCTCGACCGTCGCGATTACCCGGTCGTACGGAGCGGACATCATATCCGTACCGTAACAGAAGAACATCCGCATGCTCTCATAGGTAGCGGCTTCTCCGCGGTCCTGCGACTGAACGAAAGCGCATGGGACCGACATGGTCCCAAGATCGCCGGCAGCGTAGATCAGCGTCGGATTTGTCGGGATATGAAGCACATGGTTCTCATCCGGCACCACTTCCACCTTGCAGAGGCCGCGGCGGTAAAAGCCGCTCCCCTCATCGATCAGCACGGTGTAGGTCGCCTTGTCAAGGTACTCGGCCTGCTCCTTTGTCAGGTGGACGGTCAATTCTCCTTCGGCTCTTGCAAATGCCGGCAGCGTCCAGTCAACAGCAGAGGCCGTCATCCATTTTTGCGCGTACATATCAACGAACCCGGCAAATGCGTCTGAGATGTAGAGGCTCTCGTTTCCATTTGCAACTGCCGCCTCATAGAGCTCCCTGTTCTCTCCGGGGAAATACAGGGACAGGCCGCAGGAGCCTTCCACCTCCTCCGTGCTGTAGACTATGAACCCGCCAAGTTCCTTTTCAACAGCCGCGCATTCCGCGGGGCAGGTCTCCTTCATTCTTTCGGTCAGGTCGCCGATATCGAGAAGGTCATACGCTGTCGTTCTCGAATCACGAAGTCCGAACATTTTTGTGGAAGACCTCGTCCTGACCAGCTCCGGGAACTTCTGCTCCGTAATTCCCGCTTTCATCTTGATGGTCATTGCGTCGATACTGTCGACCAGCCGGTCTGTTTTCCGCAGGTCCATCAAAGCCAGCGTGATGTCCGGATTATTCAGCGGACTTCTTTTGGCCTCATAATACGCCCTGTAGGCGTCGACGATCGCTTTTCCGATCTCCTCGGTCGTATTTTCCTCATTGAGGACATGGAGGAAGCTGTAGCACCATCCGTCACCCGGTTCCGTCTCCTCGGAAGCGACCATATAATCGGCGTATTTGCTCCAGACGACCGCATTTTCAGCCGTCGACATGAGGCATGCGTCGAAACCGACCAGGTCGAGATGAGCGCCGCCGGCAGGTCCGAACGGAGACGCGGCGAGCACGGAATCCATCTCGCGAAGGAGCAGGGAGTCGCCGGAATACAGTGTATCGTTTCCGTATCCGTAGACGGATCCTCCGCCGTGATCCCAGAAGATCAGGGCGTAGTGGTCGGCCGGATAATGCTCAACGCCGTATTCCAAAAAAGCCTGCAGCGTCTCCGGCGCTCCCATATCCGACGTGTTCTGCGTCGCGGCGACGACCCGTTCGTCGCCGGACAGGCTCAGATCCAGAACGTTGTTCTGATTACTGGGAATATCCGATTTCCACATACGCGATCCGCCGGCGTAGACCACAAGATTCGTATTCGTAAAGTCGATCCCAGAATCCAGCATCTCCTGCATATCGCGCGTTGCGTAACCATAAGAGGCCTCCAGGTCCGAACCGACCATATAGACAAAGACCGAATAGTTCTTTGTGCTGTTCTTCCTTTCCTCTCCGACCGGATAGATCACAGCATCGCCTTCGTTCTGGACCTGATTGGCCCGCATGAGCGCTCTCTCCGGGGAAGCATTCTCATCCTCATCTTCTACAAGATGCGGCTTTCCCTTCCGGGCTGTCTCCGCGGCCTGCGCTGCTCGTCCGCCGGCTTCCGGCGAACTCTTTGTCGGAACACTGTCGGCCGTGACGCTGCCGGCAAGAGCGCTTTCCGTATGAACGTCCGGAACCTCCGTTGTCCCCGGCTGCGTGCCGCAGCCCTCAAGTATTGCGGCGCAAAGAAGGCCGGCTGTCAAAGTTCTCATGAACAGTCTGCTGATTTTATGCATATTCCCTCCTGCCTTAACTGTCTCCGATTGCAATGGTCTTCGTTCTTTTCAGTGAGCGAATGATCTTCTGCAACTAGTTTATCATGGCCCCCCCACGATTGCCACTGCGGACACGGTTGAAATCCCGAAGCATCCGCAAGCGCATCGTATCGACAGCGAATTATCCGCCAACAGGCATAAGACCATATAATAAACATGTATTCCGTGATATAGTATGTTCATCGATGTTATCCGGCGCTGCACATTTTCAAAACAGAAAGATTTCCTATGAATACTTCAGATCATCCTATGAATTCCGTATCTGACAGGAACCGCCTGCTCGGCGGTGCCGCAATGCTGGCAGCCTCCCTCTGCTTCTCGACAGGAGGCCTGCTCTTAAAGATCATTCCCTGGAACCCGCTGGCGATCAACGGCTCAAGGAACCTGATTGCCTGCATCGTGATCGGTCTCTATATCGCTGTCATCCATCATAAGATCAAGTTCAATCTGACAGTGCTGGTCGGCGCCCTCTGTATGGCCGGCGTCACGACCCTCTACGCCGTCGCCAACAAGATGACGACCGCCGGCAACACCATCATCCTGCAGTACACCGCTCCGATCTGGATCATCATTCTGATGTTCCTGCTGTTCGGTCAGAAACCCGGCCGCACCGCCCTGGTCTCCATCCTGATCGTATTTGCAGGGATCCTGTGCTTCTTCTTTGAAGGACTCTCCACCGGAAAATGGCTCGGCGACCTGGTAGCCCTGATGGCAGGCGTATGCTACGCCGGCGTGTTCCTGCTCAACAGCTTCGAGAAAGGCGACGCTCTGTCTTCAGTCTTTTTCGGGCAGCTGATGTGCGGCGTGTTCTTAACGCCTATGGTGCTGAAGGAGACCGTGTTCACCGTCCCGGTGCTCTTTACCGTCTTCCTGCTCGGATCCGTTCAGGTCGGTCTTGCCTATATTCTCTTCACCACGGGAACGAAATACACGGATCCGGTCACGGCTTCGATCATCAACGCACTGGAGCCGATCCTGAATCCGATCCTGGTCGCCGTATTCTACGGTGAGATGCTGGGAAAATGGTCTCTTGTCGGCGCGGCGATCGTCATAAGCGGGATCCTTTATTATAACCTGAAAAGTTATGCGGACTCTCACGGCCGTCGGCCTTGATCCTAACGCATTTCGCCCCTTGCGGGACCACTGTGTTCCCACGGAACATGCAGCTTTTTTAGATATTCACCCTGATCAATGCTACAATTTACTTGTCGGAACACACCGGTTCCGTTCCCACTACACGCTTTGGAGGATTGTTTATGAAGACACTCGCCAAAAAAGGAAATATGAATCAGAGAATTGATGTCGTCCTGCGCAGATTCCGTTCCCGGATGAGCTCGTATCCGCCGGGAATGTGCCCGCTTGTCCTTTACAGGTCGCTTCTGCAGATCTCCATGCACCAGTCCTGCGGCAAATGTGTCCCCTGCAGAGACGGACTCGTTGAAGTCGACCGTATGCTGGAGAAGATCCTCAGCGGCGACGGGACCATGGACATGCTGGAGGAAATGCACGCGCTCTGTCAGATGATCACAGAGACGGCGGACTGTGCGGTCGGCGTCGTGGCAGCCGGCACGGTGCTTGACAGCCTCAGGGAATTTGCGGACGAGTACGCAAGCCACATAGAGTTCCGAAAATGTATCGAAAATGTATCCCAGACCGTTCCCTGCACCACACTCTGTCCGGCCCATGTCAATATCCCGGGCTATATCGCGCTGATCAAAAATAAAGACTATGCCGGAGCTATACGGGTGATCCGGGAGAAGAACCCCTTCCCGACCGCCTGCGCCATGATCTGCGAACATCCCTGCGAGCAGAAATGCCGCCGCACAATCATTGACGCTCCGGTCAACATCCGCGGGCTCAAAAAATACGCCGTCGACATGATGGATGCCGACGCGTTTCCCGCACCTTTGCCGAATGTCCCGACAGGCAGAAGGATCGCGGTCGTCGGCAGCGGACCCTCGGGCCTCACAGCAGCCTGGTTCCTGGCGCTTATGGGACACAAAGTCGTCATCTTCGAGGAGCACGAAAAGCCCGGCGGCATGCTGCGGTACGGCATTCCTGAATACCGGCTGCCCAATGACCGGCTGGATAAGGACATCCGGACTATCCTCTCCGCGGGAGATATCGAGCTTTACTGCGGCGTAAAAATCGGCCGCGACATCCCGGTCTACGAACTGAGAGAAAACTATGACGCTGTCTATCTCGGGCTCGGCGCGCAGATCGGCAACCGGCTCCGGATGGAGAACGCCGACGCGGAAAATGTCATTCCCGCCGCCGATTTTCTGCAGGACGTCGCCCATGGACATCCGATGGATCTGACGGACAAGCAGGTCGTTCTGATCGGCGGAGGAAACGTGGCAATGGACGCCGCAAGGACAGCTGTGCGCCTCGGTGCGAATACTGTCCATGTATTCACAAGGAAGCGGGACGACATCACGGCTCTTGAAAGCGAGTTGGAGAGCGCGATGCAGGAGGGCGTACGCTTCCGAACGCTTCTGTCCTTCCTGCATATCGAGACCGATCCGGATACAAAAAAGGTCCGGGCTGTCTGGCTGCAGCCGCAGATCGTCGGCGAATACGACCGGGAAGGTATGATGACAACTGAACACTCCGAGCGTTATCCTTATCGCTTCAAGTGCGACGTGCTCATCCTCGGCGTAGGGCAAAGAAGCGATGTCGCAGCTTTTGAGGAAGCCGGCATACCGGTAAACCGCGGGCGGATCCTTGCGGATGAGACCTGCATGGTAAGCGGCACGCCCGGCGTCTTTTCCGGCGGCGACTGTGTGACCGGCCCCTCCACGGCGATCAATGCGATCGCGGCCGGTCAGGTAGCTGCCTATAATATCGATGAATACCTCGGTTACCATCACAAAATCCCCTGCACGACCGACATACCGGAGGCTATGCCGAACCGCTGCGTCCCCACCGGCAGGGCGGAAGTCGAGGAAGCAGATCCGTTTGAACGCAAAATAAACTTTGAAGAAGTGGAAATCCCGATGACGCAGGAAGAGGCCATGCGCGAAGCAGGCCGCTGCCTCCGCTGTGACCACTACGGATGCGGAGCGATGGTCGGGGGAAATATTCAGTAAGATTAAGAGAAGGAGTCTACGCTATGACCACTTTCACAATCGACGGGAAGACAGTCCGCGCCGACGCCGGCACGACTATTCTGGAAGCAGCGCGGGCGGAAGGAATCGATATCCCGACACTCTGTTATCTGAAAAATGTCAATGAGATCGGCGCCTGCAGGCTCTGCATGGTGGAGATCGAAGGCTACGACAATCTGTTCGCCTCCTGCAGGACAAAAGTCGCAGAAGGAATGATTATCCGCACTTCCTCGCAGCGGATCGACTCTTACCGGAGGACCATTCTTCGCCTGCTCCTCTCCAACCACCACGCTAACTGCATGAGCTGTCCGGGCAACGGCATCTGCCATCTGCAGGAGCTCTGCAACAGATACGGCGTCACGGAGGCCGGCTATACCGGCTCGCGGGCGAAAATCGAAAGCAAGCTTCCGCGCCTTGAGGCCAATCCGTACATTGCCTACGATCCCGCCAAATGTATCCACTGTCAGCGCTGTATCAGCGTCTGCCACCTCGTCGCAGGGAACGGCACGCTGAAAAGCAGCCGGACCGGAACATTCCATCTTGTCGATGCGCCTTTTGGCATGGACTGGAAAGAGACCGGCTGCGAGAGCTGCGGCAACTGCGCCGCCGCCTGCCCGACAGGCGCTCTCAGCCTGAAAAGACGGGATACATACCGCGAATGGGAAGTCCGGAAAGTGCGCACGACCTGCCCTCACTGCGCGACCGGCTGTCAGCTCGATCTCATCGTAAAGAACGGCCGGATCGTGAGCGCGGAAGCAGCCGACGGACCGGCCAACCACGGTCGTCTGTGTGTAAAAGGCCGCTCCGGCAGTTTTGACTTCGTGCACGCTCCCGACAGGCTCCGCACGCCTCTCATCAAGAACCGGCAGACCGGTAAGTTCGAATCTGCCACATGGGAGGAGGCGGTCAGCTACGCCGCAAAGCGCTTTATGGAGATCCGCGAAAAATACGGGGATGAGTCACTGGCAGGCTTCGCATGTTCCCGCTCCGCCAACGAAGATATCTATATGGTCCAGAAGATGGTCCGTACGTGTTTCGGCAACAACAATACCGACAACTGTGCCCGCGTGTGCCATTCCGCGACTGTCGCCGGCCTTGCCAGAACTCTCGGTTCCGGCGCAATGACCAATACCATCTATGACATCACTCACAAAGCGGACTGCATCCTCCTTGTCGGCTCCAACCCCGAGGAAGCCCATCCGGTCGTCGGCATGCAGATCCGCGAAGCGGTGCGCAGAGGGACCCGGCTCATCGTGGTCGATCCAAGAAAAATCGGCCTCGCAAGGCAAGCCGATATCCATCTCCAGATCCGGCCCGGCACAAATGTTGCATTTGCAAATGCCATGATCCACGTCATCCTGAAAGAAGACCTTTGGGACAAGGATTATGTCGAAAAATACACGGAAAACTTTGATGACCTCAAAAAACTCGTTGAGGATTACACGCCGGAACGCGTGGGCAGGATCTGTCATATCGATCCGGCACGCATTCGCGAGGCGGCCCTTATGTACGCGCGGGCTGAAAGAGCCCCCATCATCTACTGCCTCGGCGTGACGGAGCACACCACCGGCACCGAGGGCGTCATGAGCCTCTCCAACCTCGCGCTTATCACCGGCAAGCTCGGTCGTCCCGGCTGCGGCGTCAATCCGCTGCGCGGGCAGAACAACGTGCAGGGCGCCTGCGATATGGGCACCCAGCCGACGGATTATCCCGGCTATCAGAAAGTCGACAACGACGCCGTCCGGGAAAAATTCGAGCAGGCATGGGGAGTAAAACTGAACCCGAAGCCGGGCCTTAAGGCGACCGAGGTCTTTCCCGCAGCCATCGAAGGCCGGATTCGCGGCCTCTACATCTGCGGCGAGGATCCCATTGTCTCGGATCCCGACACCACACATGTCGATGCGGCACTGAAGAGCCTTGAATTTCTCGTGATACAGGAGCTTTTCCTGACAAAGACCGCCGAATACGCGGACGTCATCCTTCCTGCTGCGAGCTTTGCGGAAAAAGAAGGTACTTTCACCAACACGGAGCGCAGAGTCCAGCGCATCCGAAAAGCGGTCACCGTACCGGGCGATATGCGAACGGATATCGATATTCTCACCGACCTCATGAACGCCATGGGCTATCCTCAGAAACGGATGACTGCGGCGGAGGTCATGGACGAGATCGCGTCTCTCACCCCGAGCTACCACGGAATCTCCCACGCCCGTCTGGACGCCGGCGAAAGTCTGCAGTGGCCATGCCCGGACAAAAATCACCCGGGTACGCCCATCATGCACGCAGGAGGCCCCGCAAGAGGAAAAGCCCTCTTCTACCCGGCTGCCTACAAGCCTTCCGCAGAACTGCCGGACGAAGAGTATCCGTTCATTCTGAGCACCGGACGCATCCTCAGCCAGTATAACGCCGCTTCCATCACCATGCGCGCCCCGGGTCTTGTTGAGATCGCGGGCGAGGGCTTCATCGAGGTGAACCGGGAAGACGCCGCCCGGCTCGGAATCAAGGACGGTGAGCGGATCATCGTGCGAAGCCGCCGCGGCTCCATCGACGCCACCGCCCGTGTGGCAGAAAAAGTCTTCCCCGGCGAGACATGGATGCCGTTCCATTTCGCGGATTCTCCTGTCAACAGAATCACAAATGCGGTATTTGACGAGTTCGCGCGGATTCCCGAATACAAGGTCTGCGCTGTGACGCTGGAAAAAATGTAAAACAGGCCTGTGAAAAACGAACACTGCCTTAAGCAGACAAAAGGGCTGTCGCTTTAGACGGTGCCGCTATATATGGCAGACATTTGCAAATAATGTCTTCCATACACAGCGGCGTCCCGCCTTAATGCGACAGCCCCTGTTCATTCTATTGGATACTGTTTTTCCTCACGGCCTTACCGGTCCATGAACTTCACTTCTCCGGTCTTAATATCATACATCGCACCGACAACTTCAAGGCCTTCCTCTTCCTCATCGAGCTGGATGACCAGACTGGATTCTATCAGATCGATGCTGCGCTTTACATTCAGGCAGCTGGCTTTATAAGGATCCGTCACATCACCAATCGCCGCCTTGATCTCGTCCGTGATGAAGCGGATATAACCTGCCGGCTCATGTGAGATGGCCGCCTCCACCGCTCCGCAGTTCGTATGTCCGAGGACCACGATCAGATTGACTCCCAGATGCAGCGCGGCGTACTCAATACTGCCCAGCTGATGATTGTCAATGACATTCCCGGCCACACGGATCACGAACAGATCACCGATCCCTGCCTGGAAAATAGCTTCCGGGATCACTCGTGAATCAGAACAGGTAACGATAAGGGCATACGGTTTCTGTCCTTCTATGCAGGTCGCCTGACGGACTTCCGGAGAAATATCTCCAATTTCTCTCCTGGCCTTTAAATATTTACGATTTCCTTCCTGCAGTCTCTCTAGTTCGTTCATTTCCAACCTCCCAAATAATGCATCTGCATTGTCGTCATCTGATTTTATTATATCTGAAATCAAAGTGGATAGCGACACTGTTTTTTGTTATGCCTGTCAGGAGTTTATATTGGTCTCAGCCTATGTCAGGTACCAATCCGGATCACTTTCCGGCAGTACCGAGGTAGGCAGCCTTGACATTTTCGTCTTCCAGAAGGTCTTTTCCGGTGCCTTCCATGGAAATGCGGCCATTTTCAATGACGTAGGCGCGGTCTGCAACGTGAAGCGCCATATTTGCATTCTGTTCGATCAGCAGAACAGTCGTCCCGGCTTCATGGATCTGCTGGATGATTTCAAAAATACCCTGAACAACGATAGGCGCAAGGCCGAGTGACGGCTCATCCATCATGAGGAGCTTCGGACGGCCCATCAGGGCGCGGCCGACTGCCAGCATCTGCTGTTCGCCTCCGGACAGAGTGCCTCCGGGCTGCCAGGAACGTTCTTTAAGGCGCGGGAAGTAGCTGTAGACCATCTCGATATCCTCATCCAGCTGGTCTTTGCGCAGGTAAGCGCCGATGCGAAGGTTCTCCAGGACCGTCAGGTTCGGGAAAATCTTTCTGCCTTCCGGGACCATCATAAGTCCTTTGGAGACGATCGCCGTCGGATCCAGTCCTGTGATGTTCTCCCCGCCAAACAGGATCGAGCCGCCCTTGGGTTTGACCAGCCCGGAGATGGCGCGCAGTGTGGAGCTCTTACCCGCTCCGTTCGCGCCGATCAGAGTAACGATCTCTCCTTCGCGAACATGAAAGCTGATGCCGCGGACGGCGTCGATGCCGCCGTAACTGACTTGTAAATCTTTGATCTGCAGGATCTCGCCCATATGTCCTCCATTTATTAGTCTTTGTAAACTCTGAGATTTGCTGTCCGGCAAATCTTTTATATCATTCCTCCGCTATACCCAGATACGCCTCGATGACCTTGTGGTCGGACTGGACCACTTCCGGAACGCCCTGCGAGATCTCGCTGCCGAAATCAATGACGTAGATATAGTCGGAAATATTCATGACCAGGTCCATGTGATGCTCGATCAGGAAGACGGTCAGGTCATATTTATCACGAATCTCATGCACAAAATCCGCCAGCTCGAACGTCTCCTGCGGATTCATGCCGGCTGCCGGCTCGTCCAGAAGAAGAAGTCTGGGGTTAGTGGCGAGGGCGCGGGCAATCTCAAGGCGTCTCTGGAGACCGTAGGGAAGGCTGGTCGCCAGTTCATCCTTGAAGGATTCCAGACCCTGCTCTTTCAGAAGATCCATGGTCTCCTCGCGCATCCGCTTTTCCTCATGCATGTTCGTGCGCAAAACAGCGGAAAAGACATTCTGTTTCGCGCGCATATGCTTGGCTGTGAGGACGTTGTCAAATACGGTCATGCTCTTCCACAGGCGAATGTTCTGGAATGT
>JAZRKZ010000036.1:0-2731 GCA_045646565.1 Lachnospiraceae bacterium | reverse complement strand
GAGGAGAAGGTCGCTCTTATTGTTCAGAACGTGACGCGGGCCGATCTCATCAATATCCGGCCGGTCGTGATGGATGCGCTCATGCGCGACCCGGAATCGGAGGAGAAGGCGGACATCGTCATCTGTGATCTTCCGTGCTCGGGCCTCGGCGTGATCGGGCGAAAAGCGGATATCAAGTACCGCATAACGCCGGCCAAGATCCAGGAGCTTCAGGAACTCCAGAGAAGGATGCTTCACAATGCGGTGACCTATGTGCGGCCGGGCGGAACGCTCATTTACAGTACCTGTACGGTGAGCCGCATGGAAAACGAGGAGAACGTTAGGTGGCTGACGGAGAACTATCCGGTCACATTGGACAGCCTTGATCCGTATCTGCCCCACGAACTCCACCGCCATACGACGGCGGAAGGCTATCTGCAGCTCGTGCCGGGCATCCACGAGACAGACGGATTCTTTATTGCGAGATTCCGGAAAAACGAGTAACGGGATTCTCCCCGATCGAAAACGGATGCGGGAGAAACACGAGGTAGAGTAATGATCAACAAGACAATGCCGGAACTCATTGCCGTGATGGAGGGGCTCGGGCAGAAAAAATTCAGGGCCGGGCAGGTCTGTGAGTGGATCCATAAAAAGAACGCGGCTTCCTATGCGGAGATGACGAACCTCCCGAAGGACCTTCGCGCCCGACTTGAAGCCGAATACCCGCTGCATCTGCCCGTTAAGGAGACGGTCCAGATCTCCGGGATCGACGGGACGCGCAAGTATCTTTTCCGCCTGCATGACGGCAATTACGTGGAGAGCGTTCTCATGATCTATCGCCACGGCAATTCCGTCTGTGTCTCCTCCCAGGTCGGATGCAGAATGGGCTGCGCTTTTTGTGCATCCACGATCGGCGGACTGACAAGAAATCTGACCGCCGGGGAGATACTCGGTCAGATCTACGCGATCGAGAGAGATTTCGGCGAGCGCATTTCCAACGTCGTCATCATGGGAACCGGCGAGCCGCTCGATAACTACGACAATGTCGTGCGCTTTATCCGGATGCTGACGGATGAGAACGGCCACAATATCAGCGAGCGGAATGTGACCCTGTCGACCTGCGGTCTTGTTCCGGGGATCCTGAGGCTTGCGAAAGAGTCTCTGAGCATCAATCTTGCCCTTTCGCTCCACGCGCCGAACGATGAGATCCGCCGAAAGATCATGCCGGTGGCGAAAAGTTTTTCTCTGGAAGAGATCATGAAGGCCATGCGGACGTACTATAACGCCAATCGCAGGCGGCTCACATTTGAATACAGTCTCATTGCCGGAGTCAATGACTCCGACGAATGCGCCCGTGAGCTCGCATCGCTGCTTTCCGGCCTGAACTGCCTTGTCAATCTGATCCCGGTCAATCCGGTCAGGGAGACCGGGATGAAGGCGCCGGACCGGAGAGAGGCACTCGCCTTTCAGAAAAAACTTGAAAAATATGCAATAAATGTTACTATTAGAAGAGAAATGGGCCGCGATATAGACGGGGCCTGTGGACAATTAAGGAAAAAGTACACGGAAACGGATAAACTATGAAAGCTTTCGCACTTACAGATGTGGGACAGAGAAGAAAAATTAATCAGGACAGTGTCTATGCTTCTGTTCAGCCTGTCGGGAATCTCCCCAATCTGTTCATCGTAGCAGATGGTATGGGAGGACATAACGCCGGCGATTTTGCGTCGCGCTTCGCTGTCAACGCAGTCAGGGAATCGATCGGGAACAGCAGTGAGACGAACCCGATCAAGCTGATCGAGGAGGCTGTCAAACTGGCTAATCGTGGAATTCTGATGGAGGCAGATGAACACGAGGAGATGCGCGGTATGGGTACGACGATCGTTGTCACGACAATCATCGATCACTGTGCATATACGGCCAATGTCGGTGACAGTCGTCTGTATCTTCTTGGCGATAACCTGACGCAGATCACAAAGGACCACAGTCTTGTAGAGGAGATGGTGCGGCTCGGGGAGATCACTGAGGAGGAGGCGCGGAACCATCCGGATAAGAATATCATCACGAGGGCGGTCGGTGCAGCCGAAACCGTAGATATTGATTTCTTCGACTACAAAGTGGAGCCGGGCGGAGCGATCCTTATGTGCTCGGACGGACTCTCCAACATGGTCGAGGATGACGAGATCAGGCGTATTTTGAAGAAGACGATTCCTGCCCGGGAAAAAGCCAGGATACTGGTGGAAACAGCGAACAACAACGGCGGCAAGGATAACATAGCAGTCATTTTGATTGAACCTGATTCGGACGAGGAGGCATAATGTTAAAAGCGGGAACAGTTTTAGGGGAGCGCTACGAAATTGTTGGCCGTGTCGGCTCAGGCGGTATGGCGGATGTCTATAAGGCAAAAGACCATAAGTTGAACCGATTTGTAGCAGTCAAGGTCATGAAGAGTGAGTTCCGTGAGGACGGCACTTTTATTTCGAAGTTCAGAAGAGAAGCGCAGGCTGCTGCGCGTCTTGCCAACCCGAACATTGTCAATGTTTTCGATGTCGGCGAGGATATGGGCAATTACTATATTGTCATGGAACTGGTCGAAGGCATCACTCTCAAAGAGTATATATCCAAGAAAGGCAAGCTTTCCGTCCGCGAGGCGACGAGCATTGCCATCCAGGTATGTATGGGACTTGCGGCAGCCCATCAGTCCGGTATCGTTCATCGTGATGTCAAGCCGCAGAAAAGTCGGATCGTAGCC
>JAZRKZ010000035.1:0-3260 GCA_045646565.1 Lachnospiraceae bacterium | reverse complement strand
CCTCCCGGTTCGCCAGGAAGGAGTACGGGGAAACAGTGCTCAGGAAATATTACTGGAAACCGTATTTCTGGTCAGACAGCTATTTCGTGACGACAGTCAGCGAGAATTCCCTTACAATGGTCCAGGAATATATCCGGGTCCAGTAAGTTTGACCTGGCATTCACCCACGCCCATGCGGTGCGGCAGCTCCTATGGACGTGGTACTCTGCTGCTACGCTTCATAGATGTCAAACACGTTGGAATAGAATATATCTCCTTCCGGAAGATCACTGGTCGTCTTAAAGAGCGAGCATGAGGATACGTCCGCGCCGGCGGCATCTAATTGTACTTTATTGATGAAGTCGATCACAGCCGTATCGCGGAGCTTTCCTTCCGGGAGCCCCCTGATCTCATCTTCCGGCTGGAACTTTGCAGTGGTCGTTCCAAGAGGATGCTTTTCATCACTGCCCTCGTCCGTCATGCCCTGGATGAACCGCAGGGTCTTTTCGTGAGCCTCCCTGACGACCGGCAGCTCACGGATCACTTCACTTGGTTCAACGTCTTCCATAGGAACAATTTCAACACTGGAGTTCGTTATATTGCCGTCCGCGTCAAAGATTATATCGAAACGGCAGATCTCGACGCCCGCGTTGCGTACGGCGCCTATAAGGACATCTCCTTCCTTTTCGTTTACGGTAATGTGCATGTGCGCGACCTGAAGGATGTCCACCTCCGGGTTGTCTTCCAGGATCTTTTTCGCAGAATCGGAGCCTCCCTCTTCGTCGAATTCCGCCGCCATTCCCATATGGGCGCAGACCATGATCAGGTCCGCCTGGCCGCCGATCTCCCGGATGGCTCTTGCCACGCCTGCGCTGGCAGGTTCGAAGACATATTCACTGATTCCTTCTTTCCCCCCATCCCAGATGGGTACATCCGGCGTGCAGACACCGATCACGGCAACCTTGACGCCGCCGCGGTCGATGATGATCCATCCGCTTCCGGTCAGGTAGTTTCCGTCCTTGTCAGTTACATTTGCAGCAAGAATCGGAAATTCTGCCTGTCCCAGGATCTTCATCATAGAAGGAATGCCCCAATTGAACTCATGGTTGCCGACTGTCATGGCGTCGTATTTCATGGCGTTCATGGCAGCCATGACCGGATGCGGCTCGTCAGGCGATTTGTTGTAAATGTCATCCGACATGATCGTTCCCTGGATATCGTCGCCGGCATCCACCAGAATGAGATCGGGATTCTCCTCACGCATCTTCTGAATATAGGTGTAGAGGCGGGCCATGCCGTTATTTTTCGTCTCGGCGTTGTCCTCGTACGCGTAACCCCAAACATTGGCGTGCATATCCGAGGTTGCCAGGATCACAACATGACGGCTGTTGTCATCAGCAGTTTCTGTCTGTGCGACAGATTCTGTCTGCGCGGCAGTGCCATTTTCCGCGACAGATTCTGTCTGATCAGGCGTCTCCGCACCGGTGCCGGACTGTGTCTTTCCGGCCCCGCATGCGGTCATAAGAAGCAGGGTAAAAATGACTACAAAAACAGTAACAGGAAATAGTGTTCTCGATTTACGTCTCATGTGTACGCCGCCTTTCTTCAATGACTCATCCGGTGGGTCCGCAGGGACGCTCCCGCCAGGCGACGCGCTGCTTAAGCAATAGTTCGGTCTGCATAAAATTTCAAGAACGCCTCGGCGTTCTTGCCGCGACGTGCGCAGCGCGAGGGCGCTTTCCACTGCGCACGTCTGCGATCCGCCGGAGGCGTTTATTCTTCATCGCGAGATTGTACTAACGATGAAGACGAGTGTCATCTTGCGCGCGTATCTAGACTTGCGTCACGAGTATTGCGCGATGAAGAATAAATATGATCTGACGAAGCATCCTAATTATAAGTATACATCGGATGTGGATGATAGGAACTGGTTTGATATTGAGAAATATCTGAATCGAAAGATGAGGCTGCAACCAAATGATGTATATGAAGTAATTGGAAATTGAGACAGGTGTACGCTGGCACTTATATTGGTATAAATGGTCTGGTATAATAACTCTGAGCTTGGGGCGAAGACCTCAACGTTGATTTGTTGAATGAGTAGACACGACGCCTGGCTCAGCACGCACATGTATCATGGGAAGTATCTCGTGATTATCAAATAAGGGAACAACAAAGATGGAGGAGAAGGCGGGCCTCGTATTCCATGAGAGTATTGGGGATGTCTTGAATACCGTGAAGTTGAGAAATAAAAAGAATAGATAGCTCGTCTTGATGACATTTTCATTAAGAACGTAATGAATCTGGAAAGGGGATGACAGATGATTAAGAAAATATCAGAATTGACTGCTGAAGATAAGGCTGTTTTCTTTGAAAAAACAAAGCAGGTATTTTTCAAAGAACATGGTATTCCGTGGGAGTTTGTGGAAGCAAAGATGATTGAGGAGATAGAGAATACTTTTGATGATCAGAAATTCGTGAAAATGGATCCTGACGCTCAAATTGATGCTGCATATGCCAGAAAAGCATTTGGAAATAAGAAACCTGAACTAGTGGATTATATGCTTTGGATGACAAGGTTCGTTACAAAATCTGAGTATGTGGAATTATAAATGTCATTGTTATAATGTCAATAGGGACGGATGGAAAAATGATAACAGACTGGGTGGATGGCGCCTTGATCCGTGTAAGAATCAATACCGGTGAGGCTGTGATATCTGCAAATAAAGAAGGATTGCTTTCTCTGGCACAGCAGCTGAACGCTCTCGCGGAAGAACCGGCAGGAAGTCATATCCATTATGACGAAAACAATTCCCTCGAAGAAGGGTCGACACAACTGATAATTGAAAAACTGGAGGAGAAATGATGACACTTTTAGAAGCAATCGATGCCCGTCATTCCGTCAGGGCTTATAAAACAACATCGATCCCCGAAGACATCCGAGGCCAATTGGACTCTTTCGTCCAGACCTGTAATGAAGAGGGAAATCTTAGTGTCGCCATCCGCTATGACGATCCGGATGGCTTCGATTCCCGCCTTGCCCATTACGGGAGTTTTCGGAATGTAAGCAATTATATCGTCCTTGCCGGTAAAAAGGATGAGTCTTTTGATTTCCGCTGTGGATATTATGGAGAGAGAATTGTTCTGTTAGCGCAGCAGCTTGGCCTTAATACATGCTGGGCGGCACTGACCTTTAACAAGAAAAAGGTGAGAGAACTGGTTGCTCCGGGAGATACGCTGTGCATGGTAATAGCGCTTGGCTATGGTGAAACAGCGGGATC
>JAZRKZ010000034.1:0-15559 GCA_045646565.1 Lachnospiraceae bacterium | reverse complement strand
GTTTCTCTGCCTTTTCTATATTTTTCGAATAATCAGAACGATCCTTTTCCAAAAAGGCACCTAATAGCAAAATCAAGTCCCCTTCGATAAACACATATAAAACTCTGGGATTCTTCTGGCTTCTTGGATATCTAATCGAATAAATTTTTGGCTCTTTCCCTTTGGTTACACACTCAAAATCCCTTAATGAAATCGCCGAAGCCCCTCGCTCTTCCAATACACGCAGTTTAGCTATCAACCATTTTTGATAACGTGGAAACGGCTCCCGGTTGGCAGGGTGTTCTCCAACCACCTGTAAAAACTCTTTTTGAAATACATCTACCTCATATATTTTCGAAAAGCTTTTTATCTTTCTAATTTCCATAAACGGTTCACCTGTAACAGACTATTCGGATATACCGTAGTCCTTTTACAACCCAATAATATTACTTATAGGTAATATTGTCAAGCAGTTCAATAGAATTACTGGTCAAGCAGAAACAAAAAAGCCCGTCCCCTTTATTCAATATAGACAATCGCACTGCGTCGGACAGCTGTGGAAATCTTTCCCACACCGGACTGGAACAGGCCGACCGAATATATTTTAACCAGAAAAGACTGTGAATCTAAGAAAAACAGACTGGTGACAGCCGCAATGACCTTCACTGTCCCGGTAAAGGCCTCGTACTTCCAGTAGCCCGATTCAAGGCGCCTGATTTCACGCGTGCGAAGCAGATCGACGATTCCTGAGATCGCAAGGCCTGCGACCAGATAGATCATCGCATAGATCTGCGGGATCCTGCCGACCATCAGCGTGAAGATTCCGATGTCGAAGAGAATGGCTCCCTGATACAGAATGACCTTGCCGCCGACCATGTGCCTCGCCATGCTGACATAATAGATAAGGAGCCGTATCCCGCGAAGGATCAAAGCCGTCTGCAGCACGTAGATAACAATCAGGTAACTATCTCCTACGCTGTCGAACATGATGTAACCGAACAGAATCGTAATAACGCCCGACAAAAAGTTAAATACCCTCATGGCCCTGCTCACGATCCATCACCTCCTTCCTCAGCTCCGCAAGCCTCCAGTAATCCCGTATTCCTCCAAAGCCGTACTTATTATAGTCGACAGAGACCCCTGCCAGACGACTGCCGGATACAAAGATCCGGTTCGTCACCATGCTCTTCTGCGCCATGGCGGAAAGAAAAAATCTCCCGAGAAAAGTCTGGTCCTTGTCGCCTTCCGCCGCTTCCAGGTACTCTGTCTGATATTTGCCTATGTCAAAATCTTCAAGCGCCCTGCCCGACAGCGCCTTGCCGAACGCCTTCCAGTCCTCGCACGCGTTTTTCTGTCTCTTTTCCAGGATCTTCTTGATCGCATTTTTATGCGGCTTAAGAGCCTCTTCCTCATAGTGCTTCATCTCAAAGCTTTCCCGTTCTCCGCGGAGATATTTCATCGCATAGACCATCTGACAGAAGGCTTTCCAGTAGTCTGACGGATTGTCCTTGATAAACATTTCATACTCTCCCCACGCAGGCAGGTATTTATACCGCATAAAGCTGTAATCGGGCAAATGCCCCGCCCGCCCATGTCCAAGATTCATAATGCTGCTCTCCGAGTTCTGATAGAGCGTATTTGTAAATGTTCCCTTTTCGAGGTCATCACCGGCAGTCGGATTATGAATGAACTGGATACTCTTTTCAACTCCCGCCCCCAGGTCTCTCCGGATCTCAGTAAACTCGGTCGCGTTATTGATAACAAAGGAAGGCGTCCCCGCAAAATACCGGTGAGCCCAGGTATCTGCCAGAACATGCATGGCAAGACCTGTCGCCTCAAGGCCTTTGCCGCGGGCAAGCTTTACTGTCTCCGCAACAAGCGCACTGTTCGGATTGCAGATCAGGCGGTATTTCTGCATGTAACGACGCCCGTGCCATTTTTTCCTGGCGTACAGATTTCCCGGCAGAAAATGGAACGACGCCCATATTCTTGTGATATCCATGAGGCCTGTCAGATCGGTCCTCGCGTCAGCAAGTTCGATCTGTGACTGAGTCGTCGCTGCGGATAACGGTCCTTTCAATTTTTCAATCAGTGTTCTCGTACACAGATCAACAAACTGAGCCGCGTAAGCGATGTCGCTGCTCTCCTCACAGTTATGACCTGCCAGATATGCGGCACAGTATGTCGCGTAATAATGAAAATCTTCCTGCATGTATAGTATCCTCCGATAGCACTGTCCGCTTTGTCAGATCACGACCTCTATGTTACGCTCATATCTTCGCAGCTTAAAGGATGCGACAATGAGCCCTATCATCGCCCAGCAGGACGTTATTTCAATGATCAGCATAATAAAATGATTATTTATATCATAGCTGGCCAGCAGTTTTTCGATAGAAGTAGCGGCAAATACTTCCCGGACAGCATGCGCATAGCTGAACACATCGAACAGGAGATACAGGATTGCCAGAACCCGATACCCGTTCTTTCGTTTTGAGAGTGTTCGGCGACTCTCTCTTATTGCACCTCTTCCTATTAAATAACGAATCAGGAAGTCCATCAGAGCGACGAAAATCAGCACAAGTATGAGTACCAGATTGGGATCTACATCTTCCGGCAGTTCCTTCAACGCGCTTTGCAAGTCCAGAAACTCCGGATGCAGATAATAATAGATCACATTTTTGAACGCCCCCCATACGCCGAAGACAATAACAGCAAGACCGCTGTAAAATAAATTGCTCTGCTCACGTCTTATTTTCGCTTCCATTGATCATTTTCCTTTATCCTGTACTGTCGTCACACATATTTTATCACAGAACACTCTGCTGTATGCACCCTATTTTGAACTGCATGTTTCAAGAACACTGCTAGTATTAAATCGTTTTCTATTGTCGACATTATTTTCCTGTAGTTGTATAATTATTATGACAATTTGGCGGACGGCGGGTGGAATACTAAAATATTCCGGACATTTTTTTTATTGTTCAAATCTCACAAAACGCCCTGTTCTATATAGATATATTTATATAAAAGCCCATCTTGACATAATGGCATCATATCGATACTATTATATCGATAAACGAATATCGATATTGCAGTATCGATTCGTTAACAATCCCATATTCACCCCATAGTAAAGGAGGAACACATGGACAACGAAACAGCAAAAACCGTCAACATCGTTGACACCGTCGAGTCTCTCGAGCAGAGGATGGCGGAAATGCGCAAGGCACAGGCTGTCTTCGCTACCTACACCCAGGCTGAGGTCGACAAAATCTTCAAGGCTGCCGCAACAGCAGCTGACAAGGCAAGGATCCCGCTTGCCAAGATGGCCGCGGAGGAGACAGGCATGGGTCTCGTCGAAGATAAGGTCATCAAGAACCACTATGCAGCCGAGTACATCTACAACGCCTTCCGTAACACAAAGACATGCGGCGTGATCGAAGAAGACCCGGTCTTCGGCATCAAGAAAGTCGCCGAGCCGATCGGCCTCATCGCCGCTGTCATCCCGACAACCAACCCGACTTCCACAGCCATCTTCAAAACGCTCCTCTGCTTAAAGACCCGCAACGCCATCATCATTTCCCCGCATCCGCGCGCCAAGAACAGCACGATCGCCGCGGCGAAGCTCATCCTCGACGCAGCAGTCGCGGCAGGCGCTCCGGAAGGGATCATCAGCTGGATCGATGTTCCTTCTCTTGCCCTCACACAGACCGTCATGAAGGACGCTGACTGCATCCTCGCGACGGGCGGCCCGGGCATGGTCCGCGCGGCCTACTCCTCCGGCAAGCCGGCCCTCGGCGTCGGCGCGGGCAACACCCCGGTCATCATCGACAGCTCGGCCGACATCAAGATGGCGGTCAACTCCATCATCCACTCCAAGACATTCGACAACGGTATGATCTGCGCGTCCGAGCAGTCCGTCACTGTCCTTTCCGACATCTATGACGAAGTAAGGGAAGAGTTCGCCAATCGCGGCTGCTACTTCCTTAAGGACGATGAGATCGACAAGGTCCGCAAGACCATCCTGATCAACGGCGCGTTGAACGCGAAGATCGTCGGCCAGAGCGCATACAGGATCGCCGCCCTTGCAGGCGTCGAGGTCCCGGAGACCACCAAGGTCCTCATCGGCGAGGTCACATCCGTCGACATCTCCGAGGAATTTGCCCATGAGAAGCTCTCCCCAGTCCTTGCCATGTACCGCGCTGACACGTATGAGGAAGCCCTCGACAAGGCGGACCAGCTCGTCCGCGACGGCGGCTTCGGCCACACGGCCTCCCTCTACATCAACACAAATGAGAAAGAGAAGATGGCGGCCCACGCCGACCGCATGAAGGCCTGCCGCATCCTTGTCAATACGCCATCCGCACAGGGCGGTATCGGCGACATCTATAACTTCGCCCTCCTCCCGTCCCTGACGCTGGGCTGCGGCTCCTACGGCGGGAACTCCATCTCCCACAACGTAGGCGCGCTGGACCTCATCAATATCAAGACAGTCGCAGAGAGGAGAGAGAATATGCTTTGGTTCCGCACACCTGAGAAGATCTACTTCAAGAAGGGCTGCATGCCGGTCGCCCTGGACGAACTCGGCACCATCATGCAGAAGAAACGCGCGTTCATCGTAACGGACACCTTCCTTTACAAGAACGGCTACACCCGCCCGATCGAGGCGAAACTTGATTCCATGGGCATCGTCCACACATGCTTCTATGATGTCCAGGCAGACCCGACCCTGAAGAACGCCCTGGCAGGCACGGACCAGATGCGCTCCTTCGAGCCGGACGTCATCATCGCTTTCGGCGGCGGCTCCGCCATGGACGCGGCCAAGATCATGTGGGTGCTCTATGAGAACCCGGACGCCAATTTCTCCGACATGGCCATGGACTTCATGGATATCAGGAAGCGTATCTACATGTATCCGAAGATGGGCAAGAAGGCCTACTTTGTCGCGATCCCGACCTCTTCCGGAACAGGTTCCGAGGTCACCCCGTTCGCGATCATCACAGACTCCGACGCGGGCATCAAGTACCCGCTGGCCGACTATGAACTCATGCCGAACATGGCAATCGTCGACACGGACAACATGATGTCGCAGCCGAAGGGCCTGACCTCCGCATCCGGCATCGACGTCATGACACACGCGATCGAGTCCTATGTCTCCATGCTGGCCTCCGACTTTACGGACGGTACGGCCCTCAAGGCGACGAAGCTCGTATTTGATTACCTGCCGACTGCCTATGCGGACGGCACGAACGTCACGGCCCGCGACCGTATGGCAAATGCATCCTGCCTGGCAGGTATGGCATTTGCAAACGCCTTCCTCGGCATCAACCACTCCCTGGCCCACAAGCTCGGCGCGTTCCACCATCTGCCGCACGGCGTGGCAAACGCCCTTGTACTCCTCTATGTCATCCGCTACAATGCGAAGGAAGTCCCGACAAGGATGGGCACCTTCCCGCAGTATGAATATCCGCACACACTGCGCCGCTACTGCGAGATCGCGGAGTATAACGGAATTAAGGGCAAGGATGACAACGAGACCCTGGACCTCTTCATCGAGAAGCTGCGCGACCTGAAGCACGCGATCGGCATCAAGGATTCCATTAAAGAGTACGGCATCGATGAGAAGTACTTCTTCGATACCCTGGACGAGATGACCGAGCAGGCCTTCAACGACCAGTGCACCGGCGCGAACCCGAGATACCCGCTCATCTCCGAGATGAAGCAGATCTACACGCTGGCCTACTACGGCGAGGATGACAAGAAGGTCGATTTCTGATCCGGCAGATGACGGCCCGGAGCGCACGGAGATTTTTTGAAAATACAGTCCTTCCCGATCCTCCGGGACAGACTCTCGCGGTCCGGGCGCAGAAATGTGCAGACTATATACCATGACATCTGAAATGCCTTACATTCAGGCATCCCGATATATCAAGGAGGTTTTTATGGAATTTAACGAAAAAGACATTATCGTAAAACGTTCCAACAAGACGGTTTACAGGGTGGGCGATGAGGTCATCAAGCTCCATGTTCCGGAGCACCCGAAGACCGGTGTGTTCAATGAAGCCCTGATCACAACATATGTCGAATCCTACGGCGTTCCGACAGCAAAAGTCTTATATGTGAAAGAATTTGACGGCAGATGGGCGCTGGCGCTCGAGTATATCGAAGGCCAGACCCTGGCGGAGAAGATCAAGAGCGAACCGGAAAATCTGGATGCAAATCTGGAGAAGTTCGTCGACATCCAGCTCGACATCAACAGCTACCGGGCGGTCGGCCTGCGCAACACGATCACCAAGCGTACCGAAGAGATCACAGCTCTTGAAGGCATCGACCCGAGCACAAAATGGGAGCTCCTGCAGAGACTTGCCGGCATGAAGCGCCACACGAAACTCTGCCACGGCAACTTCGACCCGTCCAACATCATCCTGACGCCGGACGGCGGCTACAAGGTCATTGACTGGGCGCACGCCACACAGGGCAACGCGGGCGCCGACGCAGCTCTGACCTATCTGCAGTTCACACTGGAAGACCCGGCTCTCGCTGACAAGTATCTGAAGATCTACAGCAAGAAGTCCAATACGGCGATCCAGTATGTACAGAAGTGGATGCCGATCGTTGCGGCAGGTCAGCTGGCGAAGGCGAAGACCGAGGAGGAGAAGGCTCTGCTCGAGAAGTGGATCTCTGTAGCTGAGTATCAGTAAATTGCTAAAAGATGACTATGCACCGGATTCAAAGTTGCTGAACGGATGACAACGGATTCCGGAAATACGACAGGCAGGGGCTTTGCCCCTGCCTGTTCTGCAGCACCGTCCCGGCAGAGCTTGTTGTGCTCGCATAAATAAGCTCTTGCCCGGTGCCAGACACCGGATTGTCGAATGAAAGATCAGCGCTGACCCTTGTCGTAAGGAATGCCCTCGGCCTTCGGCGCGCTGGAATACTTCGAGAAGATAGCCAGAATGACCAGCGAGATAATATACGGAAGCATATTGTAGAATGTTCCCGGCAGGTTAAGCGCTGTCAGGAAATCAAAGCCGGAATAGATGTTGGACAGAGCGCGGAAAGCACCGAACAGCAGGGCTGCCAGCGCAATGAGACGCGGTTTCCACTGTCCGAAGATCATGACGGCAAGGGCGAGGAAGCCAAAGCCGGCGACGCCGTTCTCAAACTTCCACTCACTGACGCCGGCCGTGATGTAGACGATACCGCCGAGTCCGCCGAGCATGCCGGAGATGAGAACGCCGGCGTACCGCATCTTATAAACATTGATACCGACAGAGTCCGCTGCCTGTGGATGTTCACCGCAGGCCATGAGTCTCAGACCGAACTTGGTCCGGTACAGCACCAGTTCCGCGACAATCAGAATGAGAACTGCAATGACCATGAACCAGCTGAGCTCGAACTTACCGATCTTAAGCAGCGTGAACGCTTTCTTCTGATCAATGTACTGGATCGCGGAGGAAACGTTGTTCCGGTCACTTGCCATGTTGATCGCCTTGACGAAGACGGTAGCCGCGGCAGTTCCGAGAAGATTCATCGCCGTACCGACAAGCGTCTGGTCAGCCTTGAAGTTGATGGCTGCCACCGCAAGCAGCAGCGAGTAGATAACGCCGAATACGACCGCACCGAGAATGACGAAAAGCAGCATCGGAATTCCCGTCAGCGTCGGGAACTGCCGCATGACGAGGGCTCCGCCGAGCGCGCCCATGACCATTGTTCCCTCAAGGCCGAGGTTGATCACGCCGCCGTGTTCGGAATAGCAGCCGCCCAGCGCGACGAGCATAAGGACCGACGCGTAGATAAGAGTGTACTGAATGAGCAGAGTCATGCTTTGGCACCTCCCTTCTTGGATTTGCCGATCCACTTATCCATGCACTGCTTAAAGAACAGAACAAATGCGCAGGAATAAATGATGATGGCAGAAATAAGGTCGGAGATCTGTGACGAATAGACCATCTTGTCAACATAGGATCCGCCGCTCGTTATATGCTGGATGAAAAACGCCGAGAAAATACTGCCGATCGGATTGAGCCCGCCGAGGAACGCTGCCGCGATACCGTTGAAGCCCATCGCCGGCACGGACGTCTGGGCAGTGGACCACTGCTCGATTCCGCTGAGATAAAGGAAGGATGCGCCGATTGCAGCAAGAGCGCCGGAAATGACCATCGTGAAGATCATGTTCCGTTTCTCCTTCATGCCGGCGTATTTGGCCGCGTTCTGATTATAACCCGTCGCTTTCAGCTCGTAGCCCAGCTTCGTCTTGTCCATGATGACCCAGCAGGCGATGGCGAAGAGGATTGACAGCGGAATCGCGATCGTAACAAAGCGGTTGTCCGCGAACAGATGATTGAGTCCCATTTTCGGAAGCATGGCTGCCGGCGCATTGGTCCTGAGAGCCATCGTGTAGGTCGAGCTGCTTTCCTTGACATTGAGGAGAAGCATATTGACCGAATAGAGGCTGATCCAGTTGAGCATGATGCCGGCGATGACCTCATTGACATTGAGATAAGCTTTAAGGACGCCGACAATAGCCCCGAGGATCGCACCGCCGATCATCGCGCAGATAAGGCACAGATACCATGGCATATGAAGACCAAGTCCGCAGTAGAGAGCAAGACCGGCTCCGGCCGCATACTGGCCGGCCGCACCGATATTGAAAAGACCGACTTTGTATGCAAAGAGCACGGACAGCGTACACATAATGAGCGGCGCCGTCTTGACCAGGGTACTGCCGAAATATTCAAGCGCGACCGCCGGTCTTGGGAAATACAGGAAGTTCTTCAGGATCGAGAGTATCGCCCTGGTGGCTTCTTGCGGATTGATGCAGAGAAGTACAATATATCCGATCAGGAGACCGATCAGGATGCACATAAGCGATGCAAGGACCGACTGCACGCCCGGATGTGCCAAAAATCCTTTCTTTTCACTTTTCATTTGCCTGTCACCTCCTGTCTTTTGGCACCTGTCATATAGAGTCCCAGTTCTTCCATCGTCACGTCTTCCGGCTTGAACTCACCGACGATCTCGCCCTCATACATGACGAGGATACGGTCCGGAACGTCCATGACTTCATCGAGCTCGAGACTGACCAGAAGGACCGCCTTCCCCTTGTCTCTCTCCTCGACCAGCTGCTTGTGGATGAACTCGATCGCGCCGATATCGACGCCTCGGGTCGGCTGCACTGCGATCAGGAAATCCGGATTCTTGTCGATCTCTCTTGCGATAATGGCCTTCTGCTGATTGCCGCCCGACATCGCGCGGGCGATGGTCTGCGGACCCTGGCCCGAACGAACGTCATACGCTTCGATCAGATTCTCCGCATACTTGCGGATCTCCTTTCGGTTCAGGAAGCCCAGAGCGCCTCCGCTGAACCTCGGCTCAAAGTATTTCTGCAGAACAATGTTATCTTCGAGCGTATAATCAAGGACCATACCATGTTTGTGCCGGTCTTCCGGAATGTGGCTCATACCGAGGATCGACTTGCGGCGAATAGATTCCTTGGAGACATCCTTTCCACAAAGGAAAATGGATCCGCTCTTCAGCGGCTCAAGACCGGAGAGGCCATAGACGAGTTCGGTCTGACCATTGCCGTCAATACCGGCGATGCAGACGATCTCACCGCCCCGGACTGTAAAGCTCACATTTTTCACTGCATCCTTCTTATTATGGCCGCCGACAGTCATGTTCTTTACTTCAAGAACTTTTTCTCCCGGCTTGGCCGGCTTCTTTTCGACCTTAAAATTGACCGAGCGGCCGACCATCATGGCGGACAGTTTCTCCTGCGTCGTGTCTTTGGTCTCGACCGTTCCGACGTATTTGCCCTTGCGCAGGACCGTGCAGCGGTCCGCAACTTCCATGATCTCGTTCAGCTTGTGGGAGATGAACAGGATACTCTTTCCTTCCGCCGCAAGGCCTTTCATGATATTCATGAGTTCCGCAATCTCCTGCACCGTGAGGACAGCTGTCGGCTCGTCGAAGATCAGGATCTCATTATCCCGGTAGAGCATCTTCAGGATCTCCGTCCTCTGCTGCATACCGACCGTGATATTCTCAACGATCGCGTCCGGATCGACTGCCAGATGATATTTCTCGGATAACGCGAGGACCTTTTTCCGGGCCTCGTCCTTCTTGAGGAACAGACCCTGCGTCGGCTCCACGCCGAGAATGATATTGTCAAGGACCGTAAAACACTCGACCAGCTTGAAGTGCTGGTGGACCATACCGATGCCGAGAGCATTTGCATCATTCGGATTCCTGATCTCGACCTTTTTCCCGTCCTTTAAAATCTCACCCTCTTCAGGCTGATAGAGACCGAAAAGAACGCTCATCAGAGTGCTCTTGCCCGCGCCGTTCTCGCCGAGCAGTGCATGGATCTCGCCTTTTTTGAGGCGGAGGGTGATATTATCATTTGCAATAATACCTGGAAAGCGTTTTGTAATATTCAGCATTTCAATTGCATATTCAGCCATTTCATCACCTCCATCTCATCTTTACATGATCGTGCCCTGTCTGATGTTGTATTTGATCGCGACATCCGGCTCTTTATCGACGCTGCTGCTGATGGCAAGTTCGCCGTCATATATCTTTTTGACGAGATCGTGGTAGTCATTCACAGTAAAACCTTCATTCCACTGCGTCGTGTCTTCCGGTAATCCGACATAGTTCACGGACATATCGGTTCCCGACACAAGACCAAGGTTCTCGATCTTGCCGACGTGTTCTCCCCATGTGCCGTCAAAAATGATGGCATCCATCATCGCGCGAATTGTCGCGCCAATGTTCTTCATGGCAGAGGTGACTGCCATATCGGTCCCGTAGGCGTTGATGACGCCCGCCTGGTCGGAGTCGACGCCAATGACTTTGCCGTTCACCTTGGCAGCCGCTTCCGCCGCGGACGTATAAATTCCGCCGCCGCACGCGAATACAATCTCGGTCCCCTTCGAATACCATGTCTCCATCGCGGCCGTAATTTCGGTCGAGCCGAAAAACTGGCCGCCGTAGGCGTACTGGACGTCGATTTCATCGGTCACGCCAAGTTCTTTGGCCGCTTCATCGATTCCCTGCAGGTATCCGTATCCGAACCGCATGACCGCCGGCACCGCCATACCGCCGAGGTAGGCGAGTTTGCGGTAACCCAGTTTCACAGCGGTATAACCAACCATGTAGCCCGGAATCTCTTCCTGGTAGACCGCGCAGTATGTGTTCCCTGTGTTGTAATAGTCCTCCGCTGCATATGCATCGGGGTCGGCGTAGTAGGCGTTTCCGACTGCGGACGCAATGATGTCTCCGGCAGTCATATCAAGAGATATGAACTTGATGTCCGGGTATTTATATGTCGTTTCCACCAGGGTGGCCGCAAAACTGTAGCCCGGCATGATAATAATGTTGTACCCTTCCGCGACTGCGAGGTCGACCATGGCCGTCCGCGCGTACTCTGTTGCTCCGTCCGGCTTCTTATAAGTATAGTCTATGTTGTTTTCCTCACAGTAAGCCGACAATGCCTCGTACGACATCTGGTTAAAAGATTGATCCGTGATGTCGCCGGAGTCTGTAATCAGACAGGCTCTGTAGTCCGGGTTGGTTCCCGGCTTCGCCTTCGGCATCGTTGATGCACAGCCTGCCAGCGCGAGGACCATCACCATCACAAGCAGTCCCGCCAGTATTCTCCTGAGTCTCATCCAAACACCTCCGCTCCGCTAAGATCAACAGGCAGTGCTATCCTGTTGCCCATATTATTAGTGATATTTGTGCATATCGCCCACTGATTTTTCCAAATCGGCGGCAAGTTCGCACAGCTTTCACAATTTTTATTATAAACTCTAACAATAGTCAAAAAAAGAGGAAATGTGGAATTATTCACATTTGCTATGCCTTCAGGGCACTTTGCTCTGCCCTCAGGGCGCTTTGGCTATGTCCTCAGGGCGCTTTGGCTATGCCCTCAGGGCGCTTTGCTCTGCCCTCAGGGCGCTTTGCTATGCCCTCAGGGCGCTTTGCTCTGCTTTGCGGTCATTCCTGCCCGTTTTTCGTGTCGCGCGTCCATGTGGACCGCCGCTATCCGTCTTGTCTTCTATGGTCTGCTGCTGGCGTGGCTCCATGCCGAGTTATCGGTTACTAACCCCACTATTTAATAAAATCGACTGCTCAAAGAACGTATTCCAGGACTCTTCTAACACCTCAAATGCATCATTTCATCAAAAAGCACCTGCCCGCCAGCCGGAAAATCCACTTTTTGGGCACGTGAATTGCTACACTTTCGAAGAAATCACCTGCCCAAAATTATATCGGCAGGTGATTCTTACATTTTCGCTCGATTGACGTGCCCCACGTTGTGGCCGCGTCAATTAATGAAATGGATTTTTTCTTACTTTACAAAAACTTCCCACTTTAAATTTTTATGCAGACCGTAATCGAAATTATTGCTTAAGCTGGCGTCGTCTTGCGGCCGGTACTTTCACAGCTCGCACTTCGTGTTCGCTGATGGGCATTCGCCAAAGCGAAGAAAAATCATTAGTACCGCTGCCAGCGAGGCCGAGCGGGAGCGTCCCTGCGAAGCAAAATTTCGATGAGGTCTCTCCATGAACTATGGTGTGGGAAGTTTTTGTTACTTTAGCTTATAATTTTCTTAGATACGTTTGGTGACCTCAATTTGCAGCACGTGGATTTTCCTGTATACTAATAACAAAAAACTTCCCACACCATAGATAAATGGGAAGTTTAGCTAATAACTGTCAGGATTAATAATAACAGGTATAGGTAGTTGACCAACGAGGAAAAACGCATATGTGCGGCAGATATTATATGGATTTTGAGGCTGAGGAATCAGTCCATGAATTTTTATACAGTGCAGGCAACAGCCTGCGTCTGTCAGGCAGCCAGCCTTTTGATAACTCCCTCCGCGGCAGCGATTTTCGCGGAAGCATAACCGCTTCGACTGCTCATGACAGCAAATCACCCGCGGACGCCCCCAGGGATGTTCTGCCCTCGGACGAAGCGCTGCTCATTTCCGGCTCCGGATCTACACTTTGTGAGGAACATATGCGATGGGGCTTTCCCGCTGTCCAGCCGGGAAGGCTTCTCATCAACGCCCGCGCGGAGACTGCGCTCACAAAGCCCACTTTCTCCGACAGCGTTCAGAAGCGAAGGTGTGTCATTCCCGCAGCCGGTTTCTATGAGTGGGACAAGGCGAAGAATAAAGTGACCTTCACACTGCCGGAGGCCCCCTGCCTCTTTATGGCGGGTTTTTTCCGCCCCTTCGGGAATGATATTCGCTTCATTATTTTGACAACAGCGGCAAATGACAGCATGCTCCCAGTCCACGACCGCATGCCGCTGATTCTTCCAAAGAGTGAAATTGCCGATTGGATTCTTGCTCCGGGCAAGACTGCAGAGTACCTCAGGCGGACGCCGCCACTGCTCCACAGGCGTCAGGAATATGAACAGATGACGCTTCCTTTTATATAAGAAAACTTCATATCGTCTCACTCATACTTCGCGCGAAGTCTGTCTGTAACGCTGTCCGGCAGCTCGAAGTGCTGGTAATCTTTTCTGTCAGTCCATGCACCTCCCCACTCAAAGCCGTGCTCCGTAAATAACCGCCAGCACAGATCACCCTCGACTATTTTATAAGGAAAATCCGCGTTCCTATCAAGATACGGGGCACCCGCTGCCGGCTCGATGATCCTTTCCCCGTCGACAACCTTCGTGTACGGATTATACAATGTATTGATATCCACTGCGACGCCGAGACCGTGCTTCGAGATTCGGTTCGTGTGCGAGATCGTTCGATAATTGAAGCATGATGAATTGTTGTCCGTCATCCCGGTCTCATCATCCGCATCGTAAACATCCATCAAATGCATCTTCTCAATCGGATAGCTCTGCTCATAAAGTTCTCTTAAGATTTCCAGCAAGTCATCCGCAATCGTCTCATGACAGACCATCTCTCCCTCAAGTGTCTCCCCGTCGATGTTCTTATGCAGAACATGCACGTAGCGAAGATCCTCCCGCGGAATCGTGCAGTAGTCTTTATACGTTTTCCCCTTCATGCTTTCAAACACATCATCCGGAATCACGCTCACATAGAACTGTCCCTCGATGTCTTCCGGCTCCGCACCTTGCGCCATCTTATCTGCTTCGGTCTCCGCTGCGATCTGTGATTCGTTCTCACCCTTGCTGGCATCTTCCGCCATCGATTCCACTCCGTTCTTCCCGGCATCTTCCGCCTGTGACTCGTAAACATTCTTCTCAGCTTCTTCAACCGTCACGTCCAAACTTTCCGCACTGACATAGGACCTTCCTTCCGCACTGCAGCCGGCACAAATCACCGACAGAGCTGCCAGTATAATACAAATAGCCTTCTTATTCATAACACGATCTTCCTCCCACGCATCACTCCAAGAGCAGATTTCTTCCTGTCCCTGATTTCTGAATATCAGACGACACTTTTAACAATTTCGTTTCCATATCTGCCCGGTCAGAAGAATTATACCATAATTTTCTGACAACATCATGAGATAAGTATATACTGCTCCGCCTGCCTCATTTTCCGGCATTCGCTCCTGGCAAAGCTTATACGCAAACTTGTTTCATTCGCTTACGAAATCGTAACCGTCAGTACCCGTTTCGAGCAGGCTTCGGATCCATTAACAAGGAGAACGACAGTATTTGCGAAGAAGACCTTTCCTGAATTCTGGCTAAATTCGACAAAAACCGCTCAAATAAACGCCTCCATAACACCTCCATAGCGCCTCTATAAAGTCTCAATAACAAAACAAATAAAATTGTCCCTCTCTCATGCTGCCTCGTATATATAGATGAAGGGCGATAAAGAGCCCACATAAAATAGAAAATAATAAAATTTCGAATATAGGAGATAATAATCATGAAGAACAAGATCGTCATCACATTACTTACAGTCGCACTTTCCGCAAGCATCGGCGCAGGCGTTTTCGCTATCGGATCACATCTCGTAACAAAGGTTCCGGCAAGTAATGTCGCTGCCGCACAGACAACAGAAATCTCAGCAGAGCAGATGCAGGCTGACGAAGAAGCTGCCAGAAAAGCTGCTGAGGAAAAGGCACAGAAAGAAGCCGCCGAGAAAGCCGCTGAAGAGAAAGCTGCCAAGGAAGCCGCTGAGAAGAAGGCCGCTGAAGAGAAGGCTGCCAAGGAAGCCGCTGAGAAGAAAGCCGCTGAAGAGAAGGCCGCTAAAAAAGCCGCTGAAAAGAAGGCTGCTGAAGAGAAAGCTGCTAAGGAAGCTGCTGACAAGAAAGCCGCTGAAGAAAAGGCCGCCAAGCTTGAAGCTGAGAAGAAAGCCGCTGAAGAAAAGGCCGCCAAGCTTGAAGCTGAGAAGAAAGCCGCTGAAGAAAAGGCTGCCAAGCTTGAAGCCGAGAAGAGAGCCGCTGAAATTGAAGCGCAGAAGAAAGCTGAAGCAGAAGCAAGGATCGAAGCTGAGCGCGAAGCACAGAGGCAGATTGAAGAGGATTTAAGAAGACAGGCTGAGATCGAGGCTCAGAGACAGGCTGAGATCGAGGCTCAGAGACAGGCTGGAGAAGAGGCTCGCAGACAGGCCGAAGAAGAAAGTCGG
>JAZRKZ010000033.1:0-2897 GCA_045646565.1 Lachnospiraceae bacterium | reverse complement strand
GTTCTCTCTCTTTTCCTCGAAGACTTCATTTGCAGCTTTCGATCTTGCGGCCTTTTCCTCCTGTTTTTCGCGCAGCGAATCCGCCTCTTTTCCGACGCTTTCGACCATGTCCCGTGTGACATTTGAAAACTCCGTATCGATGACGCACGGAGCCGGATGCTCAGTCGACCCGCAGACCGGGCAGGGCATGCCGCGGACGAGCGTCTTAGCCAGCAGACCTGCCTGGGCGTCGAAAAAAGCCTGCCTGAGTCCGTCATACTCAAATTTCTTTGTCCTGTAGTCTGCCGTCGCCTTCTCGTAGGCTTTGACAGCCGCGTCGGCGGCCTTCTTCTGTTTTTCAGCGTCCTGCCGCAGCGCAATAGCCTTGTCCGCGTCCGCCAGCAAAGCGTCCATGCTGCCGATCTGCTCGGTCAGGAGCTCGAGCCGCGCGCCGGAATCCTTCAGTTCCTCGGATTCCCGCTTCCAGGTCTCGGTCTGTTCGATGAGCGCTTCCTGCTGCGCCGCCGCAGTCGCGTACGCAGCCTCCGCCGTCTTCATCACCTTAAGAGCGTCCGTCATCGCGTTGTCCGCAGTCTTGATCGCCTTCACATGCTGCCGGTCCTTCTCCACGCGGGCGCGTACCTTGACGGCGTTATCCAGTTCCTCATCGAGCGCATCCTTCGCGCTCAAAAGCCCGGCGTTCGCCTTATTCACCGCTTCTTCCAGCGCAGGCAGGGCTGCTCTTTGAATACTGAGCCGCCTTTGGGTCTCCGCCAGGGTCCTGCCCGCATCCTCATAGCGGGTATGGACTGCCTGCACTTCATAAGCCGCAGTCAGTTTCAAGCCCAGTTTTTCGAGGTCGCTGATGTGTTCTTCATTTGCAGCGCACTCGGCAAGCTGCTTCTCCGCCTCATCCTGCTGGCGGAATGACTTCAGCAGATTCTCGGTCCTGGTATAGATATCACGCTTTTCATCACGTTCTGCCGTCGCCTTTAGGAGCTCCTCATCGGAACTGTCTTTCTTGGCCGTCAGATATTCCACAAGGTGTGTCAGGATATCGATGAGCGAGTCCATGTGAGCGACATTCAGCCGGTCAGCCTCCATGATACTCTTTACGAGCGCCCGCGCCTCGTCAGCCTTCTCATACTGCTCGGGGACCACGATGTGGGAGGCTTCCGTCTGGCACACAGTGCGGATGTGCCCCAGTTCTTTTTCCTTCTCCTTCTTACGGTTGTCGAGCTCCTCCGCGATCCGCTGATAAAGCTCCGTGTTGAAAAGTCTTCTGTAGATCTCCTTTTTGTCCGCGGATTTCGCGCGGAGCAGCTCCATGAACTCGCCCTGCGCAATCATACCGACCTGCATGAACTGGTCTTTGCTGAGGCCCACGATCTCAAGGAGCTTTTTATTCGTCTCCCTGCTCGGGTACTCTGTCCCGTCCGGCAGGATGAGAGAGACTTTCTCCGTCTCATCCTTGACGCCGCTGCCGCGCTTTAACGGACGGATATGGCGCGGGATCCTGCGGACAGTGTACACGTCCGCTCCCTCGTGGCTGCCGTCGGCAAATGTCAGCTCGACATACGGCTCCGTTCCGGCAGGAGCGAACTGGCTCTGCAGTTCCGTTCCGCTCTTAATGTTCCTCGACGAGCTGGCTTCTCCGTAGAGTGCAAATACGATCGCGTCAAAAATTGTCGTCTTCCCCGCGCCGGTGTCGCCGGTTATAAGGAAGAGATTCTGGTTCGTTTCTCCAAAATCAATACAGGTCCGCTGTCCGTACGATCCGAAGGCCTGTAATGTAAGCGTCAGGGGTCTCATCTATAATCCTCCTAATGTAAGGGTTGAGTCAGATATGCGTGGACAGATACTGCCGGAAGACCATATAAAAGTCTTTATTCTTCAGTAGATTCAGATCCGACGCCCTGTATATCGTTAATGATCCCGCGGATGATCGCAAGTGAATCCTCATCCATATCCTTTAAGAAGGCGCAGCACAGCTCATACGGATCAAGCTCCTCTTCGCTGATCAGCCTCCTTGAATAATCTGCCCGGCTCGTGTTCTCCCTGCGGATCTCGAGCAGATTCGGGAAGGCTGCCCTGAGCCTTGCCTGCATATCAAAAATATCGAATTCGACCTTATCCGTCAGGACCACGGTCACATAATCATCCGATCCCTGCCTGAGTACATCAGTCAGATGGCCTTCGATGATGCGGACCTTGTGCAGCGGCTCAAGCGGCAGGACGTTGATCGTCAGCGGGCTTCCCTTGCCGGCAAGCTCCACCATGACGATTCCTTTCTCCTGCCCGGCTTCGCTCACGGAGTAGGCCATCGGCGTTCCCGAATAGCGGAAACGCTCCTGCCCCACCGTCATCGGCTTGTGTATATGACCGAGAGCGGCGTAGTCGAACGGTGCAAGGACATCGGATGAGATCTCATCGATATTACCGACAGTCCGGATCTCGGAATCCATCCGCTCCACATCTTCCGGTTTTGTTCCCTGCGGCAGATAGAACTGATGGCTGACAAATACGTTCCGCTCATCCGCGTTTATCTCTTCACGTCCGATGAGCGCATGCATCGCGTCGTTATAAGTCAGATTCCGTCCTTCCTCGTCCGTACCGGTGATCAGCTTGACCATCGACGGTTTAACGAACGGGAGCAGATAGAAGTTGACCGGTCCGAACTCATCGTTCAAAGTCACTTTCTCGATGTACTCCTCCGGTTTCACCGGCGGCTTGCCGATCATATACAGCTTCTGCTTTGCGAGCACCCGGCGATAGACGTCAACGCGCGGGGCGCTGTCGTGATTGCCGCTGATGGTCATGACGGTGGCCGTGGTTTCATTTGCAAGCGCAGCGATGAAATCATCGAAGACTTCGACCGCCTCCGCGGAGGGGACGGCCTTGTCGTAGATGTCGCCCGC
>JAZRKZ010000032.1:0-3421 GCA_045646565.1 Lachnospiraceae bacterium | reverse complement strand
CTTTTTTCCGGATATACTTCCGATCTGTTCCATCGTATGCTTGATCTTCTCAGGTCTTGCTGAAGACGAAACCTGAACAAGCAGCTTGTTTTTCATATCAAGAAGGTCGTAGCCGGCTGTGTTCTTCCTGATTTTATTTGCATTGACAAGTTCAAAACCGAACAGAACATTCAGAAGGTCACTGAAAAAAGTCTCAGAGACAATGTTTATGTCATGGAAATTCTCTTTTTCGTTGTAATAAAGATAGGCGTCCAGTATACTCATGCCCCATCTGAACCGCTTTGACCGTTCCTCTCGCTCTAACATACGATTATCTCCTGATCACCTTCATGCCCTTTGAATAGTAGATTGCAGGCTCCAAAAAACCCGACCGGCATTATATCATTTGTCCCAATATCCACACACAAGCAATCATCACGACCCAGATCAGCGCGATGACCACAGCAAAAAAGAGAAGTTTCTGACTCGCATCTTTTATCAGCTTGTCGTTGTCAAAAGCCTTGTTCAGCTCTTCTTCATCAAAAAACTCTTCATACTGTCTGCGGAGCAGGGAGTAACGTTCGCTATAGAAGCTCCACTTCATGTAAATCGAGTACAGTGTCGCTGCAAGATATATGAGTGACGCGACTGTATAAATCAGCATGACAGCACGGAAATCCGCAGCCTTAAGCGCACCCTTTCCGAGATTCTCCCAGGTGATGTGGTTGGCCAGGATCTGCGTGAGGATGACCGTGATAACAGCGATGAAATTTTTCTCAAAACCTCCGACCAGGGAGCCGATCATCTCGTGGATCTGCTTTGTCGACTCGAATATACTGTTATTGAGGCTCCGCTTCAGCGCAATGTACTGGTCGAACTTCTTTCCGGTGAACTGTTTATAACGGGACCGTGTCGACTGAAGGATCCCCTCGTCGATTGAAATGATATCCTCGGCGCTCCTCAGGTAGAAAGCCATGACGTCGCGGACGATCTCCGCCCGCTCGAGCGCATTTTCAGAAGAAAAGACCCACATCGCAAGCTCATAGATATGCGGATTATAGGAGATCTGATCGATTGCAAGGTGATGCTCCATACCGCCCTTTGTGAGCTGCACGACCAGTTCGTCGTTCTCGAACCATGACGCGGAAGCAAGATAAAGGAGACTGTAAACCGTCTCATACCGGTTCATGAGGTTCAGGACCGCTTCTCCGCCTTCCGGCAGTTTCTGTCGGTCCGGCACCGCGTGAAAATCGCCGGGGAGGAGCACATTCTTCATGCGGCCCATATAAAGAGAGGCGTCGTTGTACTTTGTGAGGAGCTCCTGTCGGTCGCAGTCCGGGACTGGCTTCTCTAAATTATTTGCAAATGAAGCCGCCCCCGTCGCATAATCCACCTCCGCATCGTGGACAAGGAAGTTCACACCTTTGGGGTGATTCTTCAAATGCCCGTTCAGATAGGCCGGCAGCGCACCGGCTACTTCATGCGCTCTATTATCATCAAGAAGAAACTCTGCATACGCCGCCCACTCATACACGCTGCACACCCCGCTGGGGCTTATGTTCTTCGTGATTTCCAGATTGAGCTTCAGTGTGTCTCCGGATTCAAAATTTCGGGCAAATTTCTCATATCTTTCCGGGAAAAACCCCTTTGTCAGGGTAACACTCCGTTCGTTACTTGAAAGCAGGTTCTCGTTCTGTATGCTGAGCTTTGCAATATCCCAGGATTCTGCTTTATTCAAAAACGCATCAACGGCCTCGGCGTCCGGCAGTTTCGGCGGGTTTAACTGCAGGGCCAGATTATAGTATTTGCCCCGATCGGAGGAGATGTACTGTTTTTGCGCAGCGGCGGTGTCGGCGGGCTTATTGCTTTCGTCTGTATTATCGCCCTGACTGTCCGCAGACTCATTGCTTTCACCTGTATTATCGCCCTGACTGTTGGCGCTTTGGTTCCCCATATCTCTTACGCTTGTCCTGCCCCATTCTGCAGGTTCCTCGCCGAAAAGACTGATTAGTTCATCTTTTATACTAAGCATTGCTGCACCTCACATTACCGGAACTTATCGTACGCTGTATCCCAGCAGCGAATCATCAGATACCTTGTGCCATCTTCATCTTCATAGGTTTTGATCAAATTGCGCGGGGCAGTTACCCGATCGCTGATCGTGAGTTCGATCCCGTCTGCAATAGGAATGGTCTGTTTATTTTCCATCGCTGCTATATCTGATGGATCGACATTGAACTGTCGGTCAAAACCACACTTTTCGGGCAGAGAAAGAAGATTCTTTTTCAGAGCGCTTATAGCTTTTTCACCAAGGCGTGGATCCTGGGCTTTGTAGGCGTCGATGAATTCATTTATAAATGTCACATAATCAAGTGTGCCCTCAGTATGCATCCGATGGGTGAGAGTGGCGCAGAGGAGGAGGAAATCATTTGCAGAAACGCCTTCCACCTGTCGTTTCAGAACACCGATGACGGCTCTATACATGAGTTTCGAATTCATCGCATCCGTCCGCACTTCGGCAAGGGAGAGGAAACCGCTCGTCCAGAATTTTGCAGGCCTGTCCATATAAATGAGGACATCGCCGACAGAGATCTCCGGCCTCTCGTTGATCTGAATGACTGCCGTCTTCCAGATATTATTGTTTTCACCGGGAAAGCCGGGATGCTGTTCCAGGTTGACTCCATCGAAGAAATTCATGTGGTCGACTTTGGCGATGACAAAGTAGAGCTCACGTTTTTCATCGCGGACCAGGGCCAGCACGAGGTTTCCATTACGGATGCGGGTTCCCGTAGCTTTCAGCTTTGCATTTGGTATACGCTCGGCTTCAAGAAGCTCTTGTGCTATGGACTCCGCATATGTATCAAGATTCGAACCCGTATCCATTCCGAGCGGATTGTCCGCCGCTCTTGCATATGAAACCACCGTCTGCTTAACAACGCGATCTCCGGCAAAGCGATAGGTACGGGTCCTTCGATTCTCCAGTGTATATTTTATGAGATGACGTATGAACTCTTCTGCCTCTTTTGGTGGAGTCTGAAAGACAAACTCGTTGCCTTCGGGGTTTGTCATCCCGATCGATTTATATAAAACCGTCATGCGATTATCGCAAGGAGCATCCTGATCAGCGATTGTCAAGTCAATCGATTTATCTGCGGTATCCATGTGAAATCCTCCCTCATTTAACTCGTGCTATGTGACCACTTTCTTCTTTACAGTTCGTGGCTGCCTGGCAGGCTGTTTTCCATACACGAATGTAATACAACATATCAAAAAATAAGACGGGCGCCTCGAATGGCTGTGAGCCAAGTGCAAAGCAACGCTTTTTGATATTTTGAGCAACAAAGTTGCCTTTTTTATTGAGTTTTGCAGCCTTTTCACTCCATAAGCAACTCAAAGAGCTATAAATCATATATGAGTTGCTTTTAATTATTTGAAAGGCAAC